>DODG01000130.1 GCA_003509065.1 Acidobacteriota bacterium | reverse complement strand
CGCACTGCCTTAGCAGCGTAAACCGCATCGTCCTGCAACAACTCCCCGTACCGATGCAGAATCATGTCGGTACACGAACCCGATGGCACGACGATCGAGGCTTCTGACTGTTCAAGGGTGTCGAGCGTGTGCCGAGCCATGGCACGGGCTTCGTCCCATGCGCCGGCGTTAAATGCAGGTTGCCCACAGCAAGTCTGCTGATTGGAAACCTGGACTGCCACGCCTAATTGTTCCAGCACGCGAGCAACCGCCATCCCAACCGCAGGACGTATAGTTTCGACCAAGCAGGTAGCGAACAGTTGCACTGTCCGCAAGCCACTTGATTCACTCATTTATGCACCTCTATTTGTACTGAATCAGCGCAACGCCAATAATCACAAGCAGCATCCCCATAATCCGCTCTACACTGAGGTCATGTTGTGGGTATCCCACAATACCGTAGTGATCAATAACCATAGATCCAACCATTTGACCAGCTACCACTGAGGCAACTAAGGTGGCGGCCCCAAGCCTGGGCGCGAGCATGAGCGCAGCCGTTACAAACAGCGCACCAAGCAATCCACCAGTCAACTGCCACCAGGGCACGCGTTCAAACCACCCAACCGGCGGCAACGAGACACGGCTCAATGCAAGCAGACAAACTAGGGCAAGGGTGCCTCCAGTAAACGACACCAAGGACGCCCAAAGCGGGTGGCCCATGTGAAGTCTCAATTGTGAGTTGATACCCGCTTGTAGTGGTAATAGAAGACCGACCAAGAGAGCAAACAGTAATAATCCAGTCATGGTTCCATTCCTGTACGCGACCGTGCGTAACACGCGCCTAGCGCTTTGCCCGCATTGACCGCTGGACTTTAGCCCAAGTATCACGAAGTAACACAGTACGGTTGAAGACGATACGATTGTTTGTCGAATCAATGTCCACACAAAAGTACCCAAGTCGTTCGAACTGGTAGCGACTCCCAGATTGTGCATTCTTGAGGCTGGGCTCAACCTGAACCGACCGAATAACTTTGAGAGAGTCAGGATTGAGTGATTCAAGAAAGTCCCTGTTTTCACCGGGATGTTCATCCAAGAACAGTCGATCATATAGCCGGACCTCAGCCTCAACGGCATGGGCTACGGAAACCCAGTGCAGGGTCGCCTTTACCTTACGCCCATCTGGTGACGACCCGCCACGGGTAGCCGGATCGTAAGTGCAACGTAATTCAATCACTTCGTCCGTCTTTGGATCCCTAACAACCCCGACACATTTAATGAAGTATGCGCAACGCAACCGCACCTCGCGGCCTGGTGCCAAGCGAAAGAATTTTTTTGGTGGATCTGAGTGAAAGTCGTCTCGCTCAATGTACAGCTCACGAGAAAATGGTGCTTTCCGTGTACCTGCAGTCGCATCCTCTGGATTATTAATGACATCAACTTCATCGACTTGATCTTCAGGAAAGTTTTCAATCACGACCTTAAGTGGGTGCAGCACCCCCATCACACGTGGCGAATGTCGGTTTAAATCTTCCCTCACCGCATGCTCAAGCGCTGCAATGTCAATGACGTTTTCCCGCTTGGCCAAGCCAATGCGATCACAAAATACCCGTATCGCAGCGGCTGGATAACCCCGACGGCGCATTCCAGAAATCGTTGGCAGTCGTGGATCATCCCAGCCCGTCACATGTTGATCTTGGACTAACTGTAGGAGTTTACGTTTACTGAGAACCGTGTACGTAAGATTCAATCGTGCAAATTCAATTTGCTGAGGATGACAAGGTACGGTCGACTCATCGAGAATCCAGTCATAAAGTGGACGATGATCTTCAAATTCCAGCGTGCAGAGTGAATGCGTAATTCCTTCAATCGAGTCTGATAAAGCGTGGGTGAAATCGTACATGGGATAGATGCACCAACGGTCTTTGGTGCGATGATGTGATGTACGTCGAATCCGATAAATCGTGGGATCACGCAGGTTAATATTGCCCGACGCCATATCAATTTTGGCGCGGAGAACATGTGAACCGTCTTCGAACTCTCCAGCACGCATCTTTTCAAACAGTAGAAGATTTTCACTGGTAGATCGGGTTCGGTACGGACTATTGCGGCCAGCTTCCTGTAGGGTGCCTCGATATGTGCGGATTTCTTCTGCATCTAAACTGTCTACGTACGCTTTACCAGCGTTAATTAGTTGCACCGCGTACTCATACAGTTGATCAAAATAGTCAGAAGCAAAGTACAAGCGATCAGTCCAGTCAAACCCAAGCCATTCCACATCCTCCTTGATGGCCTCTACATACTCAACTTCTTCCTTAGCAGGATTCGTGTCGTCGAAACGCATGTTACACATCCCGCCGTGTTCGGCCGCTATACCAAAATTCAAGCAAATCGATTTCGCATGTCCAATATGCAAATACCCGTTGGGTTCTGGTGGAAAGCGAGTTATGACACGACCGTCATTCTTATTCGACTCGACGTCTTCAGCCACGATTTTTCTAATAAAGTCGAGAGAAGCTGTTTCTCCAACCACCTCAGTAGGGCCGTTGGAATCAGCCTCTGAACGATTAGTCGATTCAGGCATTGCATCATTGTTTAGGATTTCACGCTAAGCGACAAGAGAGTAGGTGGAAGTTGTTAAAAAAGAGGATGAGGGTAGAGTGTTGTGTCCACTGGAAGAACCACCTACAATCGTGAGGATTTTCTATCTAAAATGTCCAGCATGACCGTGCGCTGCAGCGCAAGAAAACTAATATCTCCATTAAGTTGCTAAGGTTAAAAGGAGGTTTAAACCATGAAGTTTAATGTCAAAGCTACGGCTGTAACGTTTGGATTGTTCTGGGGAGGAGCCATCTTTGTATTAGGCCTTGGAAACTTGCTTTGGTCGGGTTACGGACAAGCAGCCCTCGATATAGTCACTTCGATTTATCCTGGCTATCAGGCAACTGCGAGTTTTGGTCAAGTACTTATTGGCACCTTATACGGACTACTGGACGGCGCAGTTGGGGGAGCCATCTTCGCCTGGCTTTATAATTTGTGTGCCGATAAATTTGCAAAATAAGGAGAACTACTCATGTCGTATGTAACTCGTGCTTTAATCGCTCCTGCGATTATCATCGTGTTTGCCCTTGGAAACGTCGGATGCGAGTTTGCTCCCAATATCGTTGACAATAGCAGCGACGCGAACTCGCCGCGCCCTGCCCCAGACGTGGAGTACATCCCTGGGCCACCAGGGTTACCCTTCTCGTCTGCAGTTCGAGTTGACAATATGCTCTACGTATCCGGACAGCTTGGTGCCGAACCTGGCGCAACGAGTGTCGTGGAAGGCGGGGTTCAAGCCGAAACACGACAAACAATGGAAAATATTAAAGCCGTGCTGGAAGAAAACGGCTCATCCATGAATCAAGTAGTTAAATGCATGGTGTTTATGGCGGACATGAGTCAGTGGTCTGCCATGAATGAAGTGTACGTAACCTTTTTTCCAGAACATTTTCCCGCACGGAGTGCATTTGGTTCGACTGCACTCGCATATGATGCGGAGCTTGAAATCGAGTGCATGGCTACAGTCAATAACTGATTGCTGTCAGCCAACCTCCTCGACAGATCGTCGAACTAAACTTGGTACACGACTATCTGCATGTGCATCAAGTACCGGCATTGAGTCTACCGCTCAGATCTGAATAGGTGTCCTGTGAATCAACGACGTGTCGCTACCCTGCTTCTCACTACGTTATGTATCGGATGCCAACCATCCGCACGCCCAGCACAGATAGCACCGCAGACTGATTCACACTCTTTTGAGTTCGCCCTCATCGGGGATAACCCTTATCCGCCAGAGCATGTACCAAAATTCGAACGTCTGATCGAAGATGTGAACGGTCACAAGAATCTACAGTGGGTTCTTCACGTTGGCGATATCCGGTCAACAGCGCAGAGTCCTTGTTCCGACAAAATTATTCAAGGACGCTTCAATCTCTACCAAGGTTTCGATGCACCCTTCATCTTTACTCCTGGCGATAACGACTGGTTCGACTGCGGGACCACACTAGCGGGCGGGTTCGATGAAACCGAACGGCTCAGCTTCCTGAGAGAAACGTTCTATCCCGAACCAACCCAAACCACTGGTGGACGCACCTTGATCGTCGAAACACAGGCAGCCGATCCTCAATTTCCGGCCATGGTTGAGAACGCTCTCTGGGAACACCACGGTATTGTCTTCGCGACAATTCATCTGATCGTACTGACCGGTAACGAATCTACCGAATTGATCAAAATGCAATCCGAACTCATGGATGCCGCGTTG
>DODG01000257.1:10300-10654 GCA_003509065.1 Acidobacteriota bacterium | reverse complement strand
AAGTCTTTTTTTTGGGATAATCTCGCATTCGACTCGTCTAACTTGGCTGCAAGCGCAAGAAGATGCGTGTCTTGCCCTGTTCCGGCATCAATCAGGGTCGGTTCCAGAC
Source organism: Acidobacteriota bacterium (assembly GCA_003509065.1). The sequence goes on along the minus strand of DODG01000257.1, from coordinate 10,545 downwards.
CTGGCAGCAAATATGTATTGTTACCAGCTCCTGTAAGCGGCCCAGGATTGCCGACGAAAATTAACTCATGCCGCATCACCAACCATGTCTACCGAATAACACGTCCGCAATTCAGTCAAATGAGGGCAAGACGTTCGACGCCTTGCCTTACTAAACAATGCACGCATGAAACCACTTTACCAACTTGACTAGTTCTGCCGACCGGCAGATCACAATTAAACCTTTCAGCTTCCACCGTATCCAAT
>DODG01000257.1:0-9918 GCA_003509065.1 Acidobacteriota bacterium | reverse complement strand
CTTGAGCATACGTTCTAGACCCGCAGGATCCTGCTTTACGTTGATGTAATCAACAGCAATCTGCTGCCTTTCGTAATTTTCACGGGCAGCTACTGTGTACGGTCACGTATCCTTGCCAAATATGTAAACCATGCCTGCTGTCTCCTTGTGCAATGGAAATTTGTCAGTCCGAAACAACATCAATTGATGTTTCAGATAATCCTTGCATCGCACGTTCAAGGACCGCACGAAACTCTTCGGGGATCGGTTGCGACCGTTTCTTTATGCGATCGTAAGCTACGTGAACTGATTTCGCCCGTGCTACCAACTGACTCTTGGAAGTATTCCTTATTTCGTATTCGTATCCGAAGCTTGACCGACCGATTTTCGATACACGCAACTGAATCTCAAGCCAGTCGCCTGGTAATGCCTCGGAGAGAAAATCGCATTCGGTCCGGACAAGCACAAACCCGTGCGGCAATTTTTCATCAACGGCGTTACTGGATACACCTTGACTAGCTAGATGTCTGAGGTAGGCATGGCGGGTTTCTTCAAGATATGTGAAATATACGGCGTTATTCACATGACCAAATTCATCGCAATCGCGAAAACGCACCTCGATCTTGTAACAAAAAGTAACACTCATAGGACATTCGGTCGATGTATCCGAGCACACTGTAATCGAGCGTAGATTAGCACGATTGAAGCAGAACAATTGACCATACGCGGGGTACCGAGTTTATTATATCTCTGTGCCTAACGTACTTTCTGGCCACGAAGAATTTACGGCCAATGAACGCCTAACTCTAACGCCATATTTCACCAATCTCGATAGCCCAGTCTTTGCTATCACGAATTTACCTGAGGTAGTAAAGGGTGCCCTTTTCGCGCGATATTCACGGTCTGCAAAATCCCTGCGCCGTCTTTTTTTGGACGAGTTCTCTAGCGACATGGCAGCGACTGCCGTAACAACTTCAGAAGTTGGTGTCGAACGTGCTGAGAAACTCTATACGCGGGTGTTCTCTGATTACGGGGATGATTCAGTGGCACAACTGGGTGGTGCCCACATCGCCTGTGAAGGTGCTTCTAATATTTTAACTAAGATTCTCGAACGCGGGCGACTCATGTCGTACCTAGAGCAATCGACACGTTACGTGCCATACACTGATCAGTCGAACGGTCGCTGGAAATACCTGATTCCTGAGGAAATTAAAGATCCAGTGCTCTCGAAGCACTATACCGAAACGCTCGATGCTGCTTTCGCAACCTATGCACACTGGCTAGAACCTATGCAGTCTCATTATCGAAAACGATTTCCGAAGGCGACAAGCGATTCTGATGGTGTTTACCGAGCAGCAATCAGAGCTAAAGCACTCGATACACTTCGTGGCCTGTTACCGGCAGCAACCCAGTCGAACGTTGGTATCTATGGCTCGGGACAGGCGTACGAGGCCTTGCTTCTACAGATGCGTGCAAACCCGCTGGCTGAGGCTCAGCAGTACGCTGCCGCAATGCTCACAGAACTACGTAAGGTGATTCCCGCATTCTTAACCCGAGTCGATCGACCAGATCGCGGTGAACGCTGGAGTAAGTACCTGGCGGAAAACCAAACCGATATGCAACGCTTGTCAGCGACCGTCCTAGAACAAATCAAGCCGGAACCTCAAGACGAAGTTGTGCTGACTGATTACGACCCCGATGGTGAAATAAAAATTGTGGCTGGGGCTCTCTACGCCGTGTCACGACTGCCAGACGATCAGCTACTCTCGATAGCTCGGTCGATGTCAACAGAGGAACGTGTATCTGTCCTTCAGGCCTATGTGGGTAACAGAACCAATCGCCGCCACAAGCCTGGACGTGCCTTTGAACGAGCGACGTACCGATTCGATGTGCTATCTGACTACGGGGCTTTCAGAGATTTGCAGCGACATCGCCTCCTTACTCTTGAGTGGCAAAACCTCACACCTGCCCATGGCTTCACGGAACCCGCCGCAATTGAAGAAGTGGGTGCGCTCAATGACTGGCAGAAGGTTATGACGACAACAGCCGATCTTTACGACACCTTAATTACTCGCGGCCTGGAACGAATTGCATCGTATGCCGTTTCAATGGCCTATCGAGTTCGTTTCTATATGCAGATGAATGCGCGCGAGGCAATGCACCTTATCGAACTTCGTAGCGCTCCCCAAGGGCATCCTGCCTATCGACGCGTGAGCCAAAAAATGCATAAACTCATTGGAGAACAAGCTGGACATCAGGCAGTCGCTGCGGCTATGAAATTCGCCGATCATAGCGAGATTGATTTGGAACGATTGAAGGCGGAACGTGCTAGTGAAAAACGGCGTCAAGCTACATAAGTCGTAAAAGGTTATTCAGCTAAGAAACGACTGTACTCCTCAATAAAGGCAAGTGATTCGAATGTTTTCATTCGATCTAGAAAAAGAATGCCATCAAGATGGTCAGTTTCATGCTGGATCACGCGAGCAGCCATACCACGTGCAGTGAATTGGAGAGGTTTTCCCTGCCGATCAAAACCGCGGACATCAATTTCTGGCGCCCGCGGTACACGACCCCGTACGTCTGGAATACTCAAGCATCCTTCCCAATCATCGACTGATGTATCTCCCAGGAGAGTCAGCTCGGGATTGACAATGACCGTTAGGGGCATTGGATCGTCACCGTTCTCAACACCTACCACGAACAGCCGCAGATCTTCGTGCACCTGAGGACCAGCTAGACCAATTCCCTGATACTCTTTCATTGTTGCAATCATGTCGTCGATCAACTTTTGTATCGGGGCAGTAGTCAGCTCTAGTAAATCCACTGGGCGTGCTCGACGCCGCAAGATAGGATGACCCATGCGTGCAATCTTCAGAATAGACATCTTTGCGATTATACGGTACGTTGGCCACGCTTTTTTCGGCACATCTGACACGACTGTGGCACCAGATGATAGATAGCCAGCATTCCCCAGAATACCGCTTCTGCCCAGTCTGCAGCGCTAAACTCGAACACCGGCTGTTAAAAGAAGGGGAACCCAAAAGACTTCTTTGCAGCTTGTGCGGCTATATCTTCTATCTTGATCCTAAACTTGCCGTGGGAACAATTATTAAAGCAACTGACGGACGGATTGTGTTTGTCCGACGCGGGATCGAACCCGGATACGGCAAGTGGGTGTTTCCTGGGGGTTACGTTGACCGAGGCGAAGAGATCGTGGGTGCCGCTCAAAGAGAAGCACTTGAAGAATCAGGTCTTCAAGTTCGGATTGACGGCCTGATTAACATCTATTCCTATCGAGGTCGGACGCCCATCATTGTGGTGTACGCTGCAACCGCAACAGGTGGTGAACTCTGCACCGACGACGAATCTCTGGAAATCAAGCTATTTGAAGTCAGTGCGATTCCCTGGGAAGAACTGGCTTTTCGTAGCACTCAAGATGCTCTGCATGACTATTTGGATGGCATCCTCCATCCGTTAAACAGGTAACGCCCAATTACAGTGTAAGCAATAGTATTGACTAGTCCGTAACTTGACTCTGACCTGGAAAGGTCATGTCTTCACGGACTACTTCACCTACGGCTTGATGGACCAAATCGTCAACCGGTAATCCACTCTCGGCTTCTTGTACTGCCTGCAATTTGGCCTTGGTTGAAGGATGCTTAGGTATAAAGAGTTGGCAACAATCCTGGTCGGGAATAATCGAAATAGGGTATGTTTCGATCTTACGCGCCTCGATTGTGATCTCTTCCTTGTCAAGACCGATTAAAGGTCGAAAGATGGGCAGGTTAGTAACGGCACTAATGGTCGAAATATTGTCGAGAGTTTGCGATGCAACCTGCCCCATGACCTCTCCGGTAACGAGGGCTTTCGCCTTCTGTTGACGCGCAAAGTGGTCGGCTATGCGCAGCATTAGACGTCGGTACACAACGACGCGCAGGGGAGGCGGCACTCGTAAGACAACCTGTCGCTGAATTTCTCCAAACGCCACCATAAATAGACGAGAGTGCAACTGGTGCTTTGTCAGCAGCATCACTATTTCCTGAACTTTGTCCTGAGAAGCTTTTGAAAGAATTGGATAGCTATGAAAATGAATGAATTGCACGCGGCATCCACGCTTCATCATCCGGTAGGCCGCAACAGGTGAATCGATGCCGCCCGATTGGAGGCACAGCACTCGACCACTCACTCCGCTAGGTAGTCCACCTGGCCCCGGAATCTTGTCGAAATAATAGAATGTGCTATCGGTAAGCATCTCAACATAAATAGTCAGGTCCGGAAGTGAGAGATTTACAGGCCATCCCTTTACCCTCTTGATACGTCCGCCTATCTCTCGATCAATTTGAGGCGAAGTCAATGGATATCGTTTGTCAGTGCGACGTGTTTTGACGCGAAAACTATTAGTTTGAGTATCGGCAAGATCGTCCAAAATAGAACCCGCGACAGCATCAAGGTCACCAGTTACGCGTCGAGCTAACGCAAAATTAGCCACGCCAAAAATCTTAGTGACCCGTTCTCGAACAAGCGGCCATTCAGTCTCGACACCCAACACCATTTCAATACGACCCGAGAGGGCCCGTACTGAAATCACATTAAGATCAGCCGTCGCTTCTTTGAGATTTCTGACAAGGCGAGCGATAAACCAAGGCCTGTTTTTGCCCTTCAGTGCAAGTTCTTGGTAGTGAACGACAATCGACTGCATCGCTGATTAATATCCCTTAGGTATAACCTCGGTCATAGTTTATCAACCAAGGCTGGACACACAATCAATGAACTAGAAGTATGCCTGTCAAACGACGTAAAGCAACAGATCGTAGCTCTAGCGATCATTGCTATTCCCGCAGGATCCGTGGGAGACTCCTACCTGCTCACATGTTACGACAATCTTGGGATGCCGATGTTATTGTCGTCGGGGCGGGTCCGGCCGGCAGCTCAGCGGCTGCCGACCTTGCCCGGCGCGGTCATCGTGTCTTACTGCTGGAACGCGCAAGTTTTCCACGCGATAAGGTTTGTGGTGACGTACTTTTACCATCTCTCCAGAAACCCTTAAGTGCCATTGGAACCAGCCTCGATATTCTGGCCGGCGATGCGGCTACGATTCATGGGTGCGGATTCACTACGGCGACAAATATTCATGCAACCGGAACATTCCGTGATCGACAAGGTAACCATCAACCGTGGCGAATCTTACCTCGAGTATTATTCGATGAACGTCTGGCACGCCATGCTGAGGGATGTGGTGCCGACTTGCGTGAACGCCACTCCGTTGAGGAAGTCACTTGGGATCAACAGAAACAAGTTAATATCGTCAAAGTTCGAAATAGGTCGAACGTAAACAACTATCATGCACCCTTGGTCATCGCTGCCAACGGCGCATTTAGCCGTTTTGGACAGCGCAGCGGACTTCAGCAACCGAGAAATTCTAATCGAGGTTATAGCGTTGCACTTCGGACTTATGTGCAATATCCCAAACAAGAACGAATTTTTGAGGTATTCGCAGATGCTGATCTAAAAAGGGGTTGCTGCTGGCTGGTACCTGGCCCGCATGGAATGGCAAATGTCGGTATTGGTACCTTTGATTCACCGAACAGGCCGACACGAACCAACCTCGAAAGTATATTTCGTAAGAGAATCGGACAACGTGTCAATCTGGATGGTTGTGCCCCCATGGCAGGTTGGTTACTGCCCGGTCCACGCCTAACTCGGCGAACTGTGACGGACGGCCTTTTATTGGTGGGTGATGCCGCCGGCTTCGTAGACCCATTTACAGGTCATGGAATACATACAGCTGTCAGTAGTGGCCTTCTGGCTAGCACCGCGAGTCACCATGCACTGCTATCAGGCATGTTTCTTCATCACCAGATGCCACTCCGGAGCTATGAGAAAGCTTGGCGGAAAGCTTTTGGGCTAGATTTCGTGTTGGGGCGGTTATTTCAGCGATTACATCACGACCAAAGGCTTTTGGATAAAATCATGCTTCATGCAGCTCATAATCATCTTTGGGCGGACGAGGTGATGAGCATCATTGGACATGCCCTACCTCGCAGTAACGTTATGCGGCCTGGTCTTTTCAGCAGAATCATCCGAAGTCAATTAAGTAATCGTGGTGCGGACCAACAACGTATGAGTGGACCCGCAGGATGAACCCCAATTTTGGCCCAATCTGGCGTCCAGGATCACTTTCTGGTGCTGATGGTACCGCTGAGGCTATCGCAGCAAAAGATTTTAACAACCTCTATAGAACAAGTTGCTTTTTTGTTGATCCGGAACGTTATCGAGCGTTCTGTGCGCTTTACGCAATCATGCGTGTAGTCGACGACCGTGTTGATGAAGTCCTCGCCCAAGGGTGTCCCAAAGAAGAAGCCATCCTTGAACGCACGGTTTTGGACGCATGGCAGCGCCTTGTTGAAGCGACACTTAGTCAGAAAAGTCCTAACCTGCACGATCTAGAGATGTGTCGCGATCCCCGTGCTCCAGAATTATTTGATGCATTCTCACGTGCTTATAAACAATTTCCTGTAAAGCGCCAGCTTTGGGACAACTTCTTCGATGCCATGGGAGAAGATCTTCGAAGAACAAGATTTGAAACATACAGCGACTTCGTACGGTATGCGCAAGGCGCAACAGTTGCACCGACCACAGTCTATCTATATCTCATCGCTTCTGAACGGAGTGATAACGATGAGGTGTTTCGGGTTGCATCTGACTTCATGCTCGACTCTTGTGGTCAGAAACTAGGTTTATTCGCCTATATTGTGCACGTTTTGCGAGACCTGCGGCGAGACCTCGAGACTGGTAAAACCGGCTTGCTGTACCTAGCAGGTGACGATATGGCGCACCGTGGTGTAAGCGAACAGTTGCTCGCAACCGATTTGGCAGCCGGTCGCGCAAGTCAACCCCTCAAGGATCTGGTACGTGACCTCGTAGATCGCGCACAGATAATGTTAGAAGAGGGCAAACTTGTTGCTGGTACACTTCAGAATCGACTGAGCCCTGATCGCTTGTTCGTATTGGAGTTAATCATCCGTATTTATTCAGAAACAATCGCAAAAATTATTGCCTGCTCTTACGACCTCATGACCGAACAACATCGCTTGACAACTACCGAGAAGGAATCTCTAGCGCGTGATGTTGCTCTGAGAACACTCAGCAAGTTTTCTTAAACTTCCGAATTGAGACCCTTGTATCGTTACTGATTAATACTGATAGCATCACAAAATGCGAGATGTCATAGCCGGTGTCGTGGCGCTTTTTCTACTATTGTTCGCAGGTAGCCTAATAACTACGCTGGGGTTTTATCGCAAGCGTTGGAAGTCAAAGCGTGACCAATTGGTCGCGCGAGGACATTCCGTAATTGCAGAGATACCAATGGGCTCGAACATGACGTTGTTCAGTGAAAACGTCACCCATTTTTTGCGCGGCAATCAATCGATAGACAAGGCGTCGATAAAAGCCGTGAAATTGCTAATCAACGGTTCAACCATCGCCGCACATTCCTCGAAGGAATTTCTAACAGACACCAACGCAATACCTGCAAGTGTAAAAGACCATCCTGAAGGTATCGCGCACGATCGGTGGGACGTGGTTGTCGAGACCACCTCGGACGTAATACTGATTGAATGTGGCTCGATTCGGGAACGAGTTTCTCAGGAGTTGGCAAAAAAAATATTCGACGCCATAAAGAGCAATATCCGGACACGCGACAAGCAAAAGTAGGCTTGCCGAGATGTTTCATGATAAATCACAAAAACTTAAGGTTCACCATTCAGGTTCTGAGACACCAGCCCGGAGATTCAGAACTCGGGCGGCAGCAAACAACAAATCAGAGAGCCGATTAATGTAACGCAACAACGGGCCTTTCACTTGACCTGCCCCAAGTGCAACCATCCGACGTTCAGCCCTCCGACAGACCGTTCTAGCTAGATGCAATGCGGCTGCAGATGATGAGCCGCCAGGTAAAATAAATCGACGAAGGGGTGGCGTCTCAGTTGTCAACACATCGATCCAAGATTCAAGACGTTGCACATCAGTATCATCTAATAGTGCCTTCTGAATGCCACTGGCAGTGTGGGTGTTTGGATCGGCGAGCTGGGTGCCTAAGGCCATTAAATCTTTTTGCACTGCAACCAAAATTTCGAGGATGTCCGCTTCCTGTGTCTGTGTGCACGCAACTCCGAGGATCGCGTTAAGTTCGTCAAGAGCGCCGTAGGCCTCAACTCGGGGGTCGGATTTTGCTACCCGAGACCCGTCGAGAAACCCAGTTTCACCTGCATCGCCCGTGCGTGTATAAAGCTTCATGGCACATCTATAGTACCCTTCCTTGAAGATGAATGGCTAAACGTAAAACTAAAAAGTACCGCTACCGACACAAACTGCCTGATCCAGCGCAGCGTCAACGCTTTCGACGACGGTTACTTAGTTGGTATGGCCGTTACGGACGGGATCTCCCTTGGCGCCATACTGTTGATCCGTACCGCGTTCTAGTCTCTGAAATTATGCTCCAACAGACTCAAGTCGATCGCGTAATTCCTAAGTATGAATTTTGGATCAGACGCTATCCAACATTCGAAACGCTGTCCAAGGCTCGACTTCGAGACGTCCTCCGTGCCTGGTACCCTTTGGGCTACAACATTAGACCAAAACGGCTGCTTACTATTGCACGTAAGGTTGTCTCATCGCACGGCGGTCAACTGCCCTCGGATGAAGTTACACTAAGGTCATTTAAGGGTATCGGCGCTTACACTGTTGGAGCAATTCTAAGTTTCGCTTTCGGACAGCGTGCAGCAATTCTCGATACCAATGTTGCCCGAGTATTGTTTAGAGTCTTCGTGGGTCGTGGTGATTACCGGAGCAGCGCACTGCGTCGGTATTTATGGCAACTGTCTGAAACCCTGTTGCCACGGCGTCATGTCTACGACTTCAACCAGAGTCTCATGGATCTAGGAGCTACAGTCTGTACGGCTCGTAATCCGCGTTGCCTCCAATGCCCCATGAAACTTTTCTGCGTCTCGGCACCGCGATTAACCTCAGGAGTTAAACCGTCGTGAAATTAACCTCATAATGCAAGTCCGGTGAATCTCAAATTTCGAATGTCTAAACCAATACCTGTCGTAGCTGCTGTTGTTCAACGTGATGGCAAATTTCTTGTAACACAACGTCAAGGTGAGGGACCCCTAGCCTGGTGCTGGGAGTTTCCAGGCGGCAAATGTAAACCCGGGGAAACACTTCGCAACGCGCTACGTCGTGAACTTCGTGAAGAACTTGACGTTGATATTTCTGTAGGTAAAAAGATTCACATGGTCCAGCATGACTATCCTGACAGTAGACTCGTCTTGCATTTCTACCAGTGTCAAATTCATGGAACTCCACGTCCATGTCTCGGTCAGGCGATTCAATGGGTCACACAGGAAGAACTGAAAGACTTAACTTTTCCACCCGCGGACGTCAAACTCATTGAGATCTTAGGGACTAAGGGGTTATGAATGGCAGTTTCGTAACTGTTCCCGTTTGCCCGTGCGCTTGGTCCTGAATTTGCACCTGCATGCCAGGCGCTGCATAGTCACGATGAACATAACCAAGCGCGATTGGACAACCGAGCGCGGGTGATTGGACAGCGCTGGTAATATGCCCAATTTCTTTTTCATTATCAAATAATTTCGCGTTCCGCATCGGCACTGTTGACGCAGCTTCCATAACCGTTAAACCGACGAGTTTTCTAGCGACCTTTCCTTGTCCTCGGTGAAGAATCCTGATGATGACCTCTTGCCCAACGTAACATCCTTTCGTCAAGCTGATGGCGCGGCCTTCAATGCCGGCTTCAAGAGGTATTGTTCCCTCATCCAAATCCACGGGAAACAGTGGCCGACCCGCTTCAACGCGGAGAATCTCAAGCACCCTTTCATCTACAGACACCGCACCAGTCGCAGCCAATCGCTCTCGCAG
>DODG01000124.1:3729-11195 GCA_003509065.1 Acidobacteriota bacterium | reverse complement strand
GCCTCCTGGAATTGTCAAGGCTCCGAGTTTGATGCCTGCGTTGTGGGCAGCCCAGAAACCAATAAATGGTCCGAATGAAAACGCTAGAAAAAGCCGGTCTTTGTGATTCAGACTAGCCCCATGATAGACGTATTGCCAACACTCCGCCCACCAGTTCCAACTTTCTTCGGTGTCGAGAATGGTTAATGGTTTTCCAGTAGTACCAGACGTTTGGTGGTAGGTGATGTAACGGTCACGTTCATAGGTAGCGATTGTACCCAATGGGGGTGTTGTAGCTTGGTCAGCGACGAGTTCAGACTTCGTTGTAAATGGCAGCGCTTCAAACTGATCCCAATCTAGTGGAGTCGTGATTGAGTCGAACTTTCGTGCATAGAATCTATTTTCTGGAAGAATCGTGTCGAGAAGTTCATTGAGTCGTTCGAGCTGCCTCGTACGAATCTGTTCAGGCGTGGCTGTTTCGAGATCAGGCTTATATATCAAAGCAATTCGTCAAGATTACGGAAGCGGCAATGTTTTACTATTCAGCGTAGCTCGAATAATAGTCGGATAGGTCTCACGCATTGATCCGTGTAAAAAACAGGTCTGTTCACCCATTCGAACGGAACGTTTCGCACTCTCGTCGGTTTCCTCAGCATCCATGAAGACTTGCGTGTCTGTCGGGCCGGCTTTTGCGCTTGTACCATTTGGCCCAGGTTGCAGGTAATCATTGAATTGTACAATCTGACTTGAACGAACGTTCTGTTTTGTGATGTAGGCGTAGCGTCCAAGCTGCGTCATATAGCAGAATCCCACGCCTGCCGACAGGTAGGCGAGAGGTCCTGGGGCTGTCGTTCCGCCAGCCGCGTCACAGAGAAAACGGAAGCTGCTGCCAAGTGGCTGAAATAGATGAATGTCTGTTTCGAAGAGATCGTTGCCGACCAATCTAGCTTCCGAATGAATGTGTAGCGTACGCTTCTGTTCTGCCTGTAAGCTTGATCCGGCACCTCCTGTTACTCCATGCTTCACTTCGGCCGTCTTTATTTTCGTGACAAGATTTTCTCGAAAGCTGTTGTTTGTGGCTGGTTGCAGGTTGTGAAAACTCTCTTGAGGCTTGACTACCAGATCGTTCGGCGAGGGCGCCATGTCAGAGAGTGAAACTTGATTGCCATTTAGTTGGAGTGCAAATGTATTTGTGAATAGGTCTCGCATGACTGCGTGTGCTGGTGAAAGATCAGAGGCCTTCATCACAAGTGGTGCCAGAATTTCAGGAGAGGCATCCGATTCCAGTTTTACAGTCAACTCAGCCGGAACACCTTCTCCGATCATGTCACCTCGTAAGGCTGAGCCGGTCATCGTGTACTTTGTATCCTGATCGACGGCGAGCGAGTGGATATTGACTTTATTGGCCCGCAAAAGTTCCACAAGTTGGCTCATGTAGCAGAATTGGAGGCCTGCAGCAAAAAAGGCGAGAGGAAATGGTGCGAGATCAGTGCCATTCAGATATGGACCTTCGTCTGAAACTAATCTCCAAGTTGCTCCAGGCGGGACTAATTGACGGACGACTGCCTCCTTCTGCATGCCGTCAAGAGAACGAATGTCGACACGATAGGACAGTTGACTTGGTATCGGTCCTGAACTCGTGGAAACAGTAGCTTCTGAGTCATCCACTTTATAGACCAACGGAGTATTGAAATCCTGCAGTTTTGGCATCTTCACTTTACTCCTGCTATCTTCCCTATCAACTTTTATACTGTATTATAGCCGTTCTAGGGGAAGCCGATTGACGGCTCCTACCACCCGCAATCATAATGGCTTCATGGAACACCCCGTTACTACATATACGCACCCCGATGAATATAAACACTGGAAGTTAACTTTTGAGGGCCCACTTGCTCGACTTGCGATGGATGTCCAAGAAGATGCCGGTTTGCGCCCAGGGTACTCTCTAAAGTTGAATTCGTACGATTTAAGTGTCGACATCGAGTTAGCTGATGCGCTACAGCGCATTCGATTTGAGCACCCAGAAGTAAGAGTTGTAGTCATTAGCAGCCTAAAAGAGAAGATTTTTTGCGCTGGCGCAAATATATTCATGCTTGGCACATCCTCTCATGCCTTCAAGGTTAATTTCTGTAAATTCACCAACGAAACACGTCTGGCTATTGAGGATGCAAGTGAAAACTCAGGATTAAAGTTTGTGGCAGCAGTGAACGGTATTTGTGCTGGAGGTGGTTACGAATTGGCATTGGCGTGCGATGAAATTCTGCTAGTTGACGACGGAAACTCTGCCGTCAGCTTGCCCGAAGTTCCGCTATTGGGTGTGTTGCCTGGCACTGGTGGTTTAACGAGGGTGATCGATAAGCGTAAGGTTCGTCCGGACCTCGCAGATATTTTTAGTACGTTAGTAGAAGGTGTGAAAGGGAAGCGTGCGGTCGAGTGGCGCCTGGTTGATGCCGTTCATTCTCGTTCGAGGTTTCAAGAGGCGGTGACTGAACGTGTGACTGAGTTGGCTGCTCAATCGGATCGACCCGAACAGGAATCTGGGATCACTCTTGAGGCTGTTGAGCCCGTGATCTCCGATACAAAAATAGTGTACTCATCTGTCACATTATCCTTCGATCGCCCTAAGCGTACTGTTGAATTAACGGTGCATGGGCCAACCGAAACACAACCAGACACGCTTGAAGAGATCGTTTCGCTCGGCGCTGAGTATTGGCCCCTCCGCGCGTTTCGGGAACTCGATGCTGCTCTCTTGCACTTGCGGTTGAATGAACCAGAGATAGGCCTTGTTATACTCAAGACCGTGGGCAAGGCGGAAGCAGTACTCGCGGTTGACAAGGCGCTACACGCTCATGCTTCGCACTGGCTCGTTCGAGAGATTCGATTACTCATGAAACGGACTTTAAAGCGATTGGACCTGACAGCTCGAAGTTTTTTTGCCTTGATCGAACCGGGATCGTGTTTTGTCGGATCTCTGTTCGAAATTGCGTTGTCAGCCGATCAGTCGTTCATGTTGGACGATCCCGATCGTGCGAATACTATTGCTCTGTCTCCTCTCAATGGTGGCGCTTACCCAGCGAGCAACGGTCTGACTAGACTGGAAATTCGATTTATGGCTGAACCCAGTCGCGTGGGTGAGCTTTTGGCGCACGATGAGTCATTCGCTCCGCAGGAGGCACTCGATCTGGGCTTGGTGTCTTCTTCTCCGGACGAGCTTGATTGGGATGAGGAGGTGCGACTTGTTATTGAAGGTCGCTCTGCACTTTCACCTGACGCCCTCACTGGCCTTGAGGCCAATCTTCGGTTTCCTGGACCGGAGACGCTTGAAACCAAGATTTTCGGTCGATTATCCGCGTGGCAAAACTGGATCTTTCAGCGGCCCAATGCAGTTGGCGAACGAGGAGCACTCAAAGTATATGGTGTTGAAGGACGTCCGGACTTCGATTGGCGACGCACCTGAGTTCTTTACAGGGAACGCTTTCATGGAGACAGCTTGACTCATGATATCGAGTGAACAAATTCCGAACAACGTTGACCTAGCAAGTAATAAGCGTTTGCAAAGAGCGCTAGAGCACTGGCAGCCAAGGTATCTCGACTGGTGGCGAGAAATGGGACCGCAGGACTTCCAAGACCATCACCAGGTCTACCTGCGAACTGCTATCAGTGTTGATGCTGATGGATGGGCCCATTTCGACTACGTCAAACTACCTGAATATCGGTGGGGTATTTTTTTGGCCGAGCCCGTGAAGGACAGGGTAATTGGACATGGCGACCTGATGGGGAAACCAGCCTGGCAGGAAGTGCCTGGAGAATTTCGCAATCAACTCCGGCGTCTGATAGTGACCCAGGGGGATACCGAACCGGCGTCGGTCGAACAGCAGCGCAAACTGGGATCAAAATGTCCGAGTCTCTATGATCTCAGGAACCTTTTTCAAGTGAATGTTGAAGAGGGTCGCCATCTCTGGTCGATGGCCTACCTGTTGCACTCATACTTTGGCCGAGACGGTCGAGATGAGGCTGAGGATTTACTCGCTCGCACTAGCGGGAACGCGGACAAGCCACGTATTCTTGAGGCGTTCAATGAGCCGATTGATAATTGGCTCGATTTTTTCATGTTTACTATGTTCACGGACCGTGACGGTAAATCACAATTGATGTCGCTTTCCGAGAGTGCACTTGACCCATTAGCGCGCACAACCCGCTTCATGCTGACCGAAGAGGCACACCACATGTTCGTTGGTGAGACTGGCATGTCTCGCATTATTGAGCGGACCTGTCAGTTAATGAAGGCGGCGGGTGGAGTAGCCGAGGATGTACGCCGGCAGGGGGGGATAGATTTGCCGATGATTCAACGGCATCTAAATTTCTGGTTCAGCCGAAGTCTCGATCTACATGGCAGCGAGATCTCGAGCAACGCCGCTTCCTACTTTTCCAATGGTTTAAAAGGTCGAGCGCGAGAAGAAACGTTCCAAGATCATACGGTTGTGGACACGTACTACGATATGGAGGTATTTGAGGGGGGCCAGTTGCGGCGGCAGGAGGTATTAATGCGCAAAGCGATGAATGAGGTTCTTCGCGATTGGTATGTTGGTGACTGTCAGGCTGGGCTGGACCGGTGGAACAAGGTGCTCGAAAATTACGGGCTCTCAGACCGCCTGTACCTGCCAGACAAGAAATTTGGCCGCGGCATCGGAATTTATTCAGAATTTCATTTTACTCCGCAGGGTGAATCGATTTCTGCAGAACAATGGGAACGTAAGAGACAAGAATGGCTTCCTTCTGTCGAAGACAAGGAATATCTTTTAAGTATTATGGTTGAGCCAATCTTTGAGCCAGGTGTTTTTGCCAATTACATCGCTCCACCTCGGCGTGGCATCAATCGGCTACCAGTTAACCATGAGTATGTGAGGACCGAGGCGTAAGGCGCCGTCTTTCTCAAGCATTCCAGAACAGTCCCTCTAAAATTCTATGATTCATTCGATTGCTGTCCTCGGCGCCGGAATTATGGGCCATGGTATCGCGCATGCTGCAATGACTGCAGGATTTGATACACGATTATTCGATGTTTCGGAAAAGGCCTTAGCGCTTGCGCGCACGCAAATCGAGTCTATCGGCAGAGTTGGTGTCGAGCGAGGTAAGGTCACTTCGTCTGAGGTCACTGACACCATGGAACGGTTAACACTTTGCCAGGACATTGCTAGTGCGGTCGACGGTGTTGGTTTAGTGATTGAAGCGGTGCCTGAACAGATGGATTTAAAATTGGTCTTGCTCAATGACCTGGAACAACTGGCGCCACAGCAGGCAATTATTGCATCCAACACGTCAGCTCTCAGCCTCACTGAGATGTCAGCAGCTCTATCAAACCCTGGACGTGCCGTCGGCATGCACTTCTTTAATCCTGTGCACAAGATGAAGCTAGTCGAAATTGTTCGAACTTCAGACACTACATCAGAAACTGTTCAGACCATTGAAGAGGTCGGTCGACGAATGGGCAAGGAGACCGTGGTTATTCGAGAGTCTCCAGGGTTCGTCACTAGCCGGATTAACGCAACGATTGGGAACGAGGCATTTTTTATGCTTCAAGAAGGGGTCGCGTCGGCGCGCGATATCGATAAAGCCCTCAAACTCGGTCTAAATCATCCGATGGGTCCATTTGAGCTAGTCGATTTGGTTGGTCTGGACACTCGTTTAAGTGTCTTGAAATTCCTGCATCTTACTCTGGGTGAAAAGTATCGGCCGTGCCCACTTCTTGAGGAGTACGTTCAGGCGGGTCGCCTCGGTAAGAAGGTTGGGAAGGGCGTGTACGAGTATTAACAAGTATGAGAAGATTAGAGTTTTAAAGCCAGAATTCATGAACCGAAATCTAAGGTTGCGGCGATGACATATAAGAACATTAAGTTTAGTGTTGAAAACTCAATTGCCGTGCTCACTTTCGATCGTCCTGAAGTGCACAATGCTCTGAATTTTGAAACTATACAGGAAGCAAAAACCGCGCTGACAAATTTAGCTGCCGACGATACGGCTAATGTTTTAATCATTACCGGTAGCGGTGGCAAAGCGTTTGTGTCTGGAGCTGATATTAACGATCTCAAGACTCGGACACGTGATGACGGCCTGGCTGCAATCAATTCATCGTTTTTTAAAATGGTCGAGTGTTTCCCCTGTCCAACGATTGCCGCGATCAACGGTTACGCCTTGGGAGGAGGATGCGAGTTAGCGCTGGCATGCGATATTCGCATTGCTGCTGACACAGCCAAGTTTGGACAACCTGAGTTGGGTTTAGGCATCATCCCGGGTGCGGGAGGCACTCAGAGACTACCCAGAGTCGTTGGCTTAGGTCGTGCCAAACATTTAATTCTCACGGGAGAGATTATTGATGCTAGGAATGCGCTTGAGATTGGTTTGGTAACTGCAGTGGTTCCCGCAGGGAATCTTGAGAGGGCAGCTCATGACATGGCCCGTCGGATTCTTAAGAAGGGTCCGCTTGCGGCGCGGCTTGCGAAGGTGGCCCTTAATGCGTCGGCGCGTGTAGATCTCGATTCTGGACTGATGATCGAAACGCTCGCCCAGGCAGTCTGTTACAGTTCCAAGGACAAGCTTGAAGGAATGACGGCATTCCTTGAAAAACGAGCGGCTAAATTTACTGGGACTTAGTCGAGACGCAATCTCATGCCATCGTCATTCGTCCTTCTTTTCAGGGCTCATCGGGAGCTATAATTGCTTGGCCTTTTTGCCGATATAGTAAAATGTGTACAATAGATGCTTGAAAGTCTGGTAAAGTTTTTCTTTTAAGAGAGTAACGTCGCTTAGGTAAAGCGATTAGCTTGTGTAAACCGTTAGGTTTTATCGGAGGAGTGAATGGCGTACATCATCTGCGATCCCTGTATTGGTACAAAAGACACGGCTTGTGTCGATGTCTGCCCGGTTGACTGTATTCATCCTCGGAAGGACGAGCCAGAATTTGAAAGTTCAGAGCGGCTCTACATCCATCCGGATGAGTGTATCGATTGCGGCGCCTGTATTCCGGCTTGTCCGGTTGAAGCGATCTTTGTTCTAGACGAAGTGCCTGACCAGTGGCAAGCGTGTATCGCACAAGATGCAGCGTACTATGAGGATTAGCTGTTGTGACGTGCTGAACATAGCAGGTTCTATAACTAGTTTTATCGTTTCGTGTAGTGCTTCGTTGGTAGACCAAGCGGGGAATCGGGCATGGGATTAATTGAGCAACGATTCGACGACAATATCATTACTACAAATTTGGATAAGATTCTGAACTGGGCACGACGATCATCACTTTGGCCGCTAGGTTTTGGCTTAGCATGCTGTGCCATCGAGATGATGGCGGCATCGGCTTCAAGGTTTGACATTTCACGGTTTGGTGCTGAAGTCTTTCGGGCCTCGCCACGCCAAGCAGACTTGATGATCGTTGCCGGCACTGTCACGAAGAAGATGGCCCCCGTCCTTAGACGTCTCTACGATCAGATGCCTGA
>DODG01000124.1:0-3350 GCA_003509065.1 Acidobacteriota bacterium | reverse complement strand
ACCTATAGTGTGTTGCAAGGAGTGGATAAAATCGTGCCAGTTGATGTCTATATCTCTGGGTGTCCGCCTAGACCAGAAGCGTTACTGTACGGACTGATGCGTTTGCAGGATAAGATTCACAAGGAAAACACCGTCCTGCGTAAGGCTCGTGTAATCAAATCTGGACAGTCTGAACCCGTACTCGTTGAAGATCGGGGATAGTGATCGTGCAGACAATTTTAAAATTTTTCAAAACAATTTTTTTAATTGACCTTGTGAAGGGAATGTTGGTGACCCTAAAGTACACGCCCCAACCGGCCTTCACATTTCAGTACCCAGCCGAGCGTCGACCTGTTGCACCGAGATTTCGAGGATTACTGCGATTACAGGTGGAGCCTGAATCAGGTGCCCAGACGTGTATTGTTTGTGACCAATGTGCTAAAGCCTGTCCCGACGATCTGATTGATCTTGGTGGGCATCGTGAACCAGGTTTAAAGATTAAAGTTCTTGATTACTTCGACTTCAATCTGTCTCGCTGCAGTTTTTGCGGATTGTGTTCTGAAGTGTGTCCCACCAAGCCTGTCAAGGCGTTGATTATGAGCGAAGACTACGAATTAGGCAGCTATAATCGGGACTTGCAGATCTTACGCGTCGATGAAATGTACGACGGCGTGCCGATTGAGAACTACTCAAGGTAACACACGGGTAACGCTTCAAGCTTTTTGCGAGTCTTTTTAGTCTCAAGCCTTAATAGCTGCATTACTTTGAACCGGTCCTAAAGTTTTAGGGCAGGTATAGTGAAGAACATATACTTGTCGAACTAGATTCTTTGGGCCACGTCGAACACTTTCTAGAAGAGTTGTCAGGGTCAGCATATGTGTATCCAGCTCCGGTTATTACTTGGCATCATGTTGCTATTTGTGTCGCTGACGGTGATGGCCGGAAAAGCTGACGATTCTACGTTTAACGAAATTCAACTTCAACTTGGCAACCTACTGATCGCTGAGGAGCGCTTTAACGAAGCCATCGAGGCTTTTACGTTAGCGAAACGGGGTACGCCGACAGTAAATCAACTTTTTCGAGCACGACAGGGTGCGGTAATGTCGATGCTCCGCTTAGCCAGATTTGGTGAAGCATACGATGAAGCCCTCTTAGTCTATAGTGCAGCACCCGATAACTCTGCGGCAGTTGCATTATATGGCGATGCTTTATGGGCACGGGGACTGTTTCGTGAGGCGGAGGAGGCCTACCAAGCTGCACTTGTACTCGACCCAGGGGATGGCCGAGGACATCACGGTCTTGCAAAGTCACTTGCAACACGTGGTCGATTGTCAGAGGCTATGGATGCGGCCCAGACCGCGCTTCGTTACTTGCCTCGCGACGCAGAGCTTCATCATACGGTCGGTACAATTTACGAAAGAATGCAACGGTTTGAGGAATCGGCGATTGCTTTTGGCAACTATGTCAATCTTTTGCCTGCCAAGCATCGGAGTGCGCGCGCCGCTTGGTCCCGTTCGCAGATTCGTTTTTTGCGTTCTTTTGGTAACCGAACGCCATTTGCGATGGTTTCGGGTTCCTCCGATCAGCTGTATACGGTGCCATTTAAATTAGTGCGCGAGAAGATCGTTGTGCGTGCAAAAGTAAATGGTGGTCGTGAAATTGATTTTGTTGTTGATACGGGCGCCGAGCAAACTGTACTTTCGCAAGAAGTTGCACGTCGTCAACGTGTCCAGCCAATTGTCTACACGCTCAGTGCAGGAGTCGGCGAGGTCGGATTTCGTGGATTGCAACTTGCACGGATTGATTCCCTACAGATTGGTGAACTTGTAATTGAGAACGTACCTAGCCTAATCAAGAATCCGCCACTCGGCGGGATGCCCAGGCGAGAGACTGAAAGTTTTTCACCCCTGGCAGCAGGACTGTCGATACGTATTGACTATGATCGCCGTCGATTGACCTTGGGGCGCCATCTCGATGCCTCTCAAGCAGATGTTGAATTACCGCTCCGAGTCCATCGTTTAGCGACGGTCCGTGGAAAGATTAACAATGAGAGAGATGCAAGTTTCGTTGTAGATACAGGCGGTGAGGTCATCTCGTTGAGTGCAGCGGCGGCAAGCACTATTGAAACCCAGCCTATGACAAGGAGTTTTCCTCTCAAAGTGTATGGTTCTTCGGGTTGGGATCCAGAAGCCTTTTTGTTACCAGGCGTGAATTTAATGTTTGATTCGATCAGTTTTAATAATTATCCGGTGGTTGTGCTGGATTTACATGCGCCTAGCGCTCTACTAGGTTTTGAACTTGGCGGTATTATTGGGCACGATTTCCTGAAACACTATTTGGTAGATTTTGATATTGATAAAAGTGTGATTCGACTAGCGCATCGGTCTGCGGCAGCGGTTTCGTCAGACTAGCTAGAACGAAAACGATTCAGATGCAAGATTTCCTCGTTTTTTGAGGCGTTCAGTGCGTCTTTCCTGTGCAGCTTGGGCGCGGCGACGGTCCTCATCATTATCGAGAATAAGCGATGGGACATCAGTTGGTCGACCATCCTGATTTAAAGCCACAAATGTTAGAAATGCCCGGCTAGTTAGGCGCCGCTCACCTGTAGCCGTCTCTTCGGACCAAGCCTCAACTGCAACCTCTAAAGATGTTCGAAATACGCAGGTAATTCGTGCGCGTAAAATAATTTGGTCACCGACTTTCACCGGGTTTAAGAATTCCAGACTATCGACTGCTACAGTTGCGACTCGACTATGAGTATGGCGATGGCTTGTGATTGCTCCCGCCATATCAATTAGATGCATCACTGTACCGCCGAGAATGAACCCTAGCGGGTTCGCGTCGTTCGGTAGTACAACGTGGACTGTTTCGGTGGCAGAATCGGCTGGATGTTTGGGTGATTGGTGGTCGCTCGTCAAATGGTCGCTCCAGTATCAAGGAAGAACTAGCGTTTCCGACGATGTGTGCCAGTGAACTGGCCTAGCAACATGCTTAGAGAACAAACTTCAACAGATGTCGTCATTGTCTTGGACTTCGTTGTTCCGGTGTCAATAGAATCCTAGAAATCGTAACCAATCCACACGTCAAATTTTGCTCGTCGAAAAGCCTCACCACCAGTAAATCCTCCAAAGAGCATATTTTCCCAAGTTTCGTTGAACAGTGTACGCCACGACCAATCGAGGTGAATGGGAAACCCGAGTGCCATGGTCTGTAGTCCAAACCCATAGGATGCCCGAGCATCTTTTAATCGAAAACCGCTCACGGTCATAGGATTAGCACGAATTGGTGTAAGTAAGCCGGTGTTCGGATCAGTAAGGACCTGCATTACTGGAGACACCTGTTCAGGCTCAGATGTGTAGGGTGTGAACGGT
>DODG01000191.1 GCA_003509065.1 Acidobacteriota bacterium | reverse complement strand
TGGGTGCTAGAATTTCGAACCTAAAGTAAAACCAATGGAAACTGAGAAGAAATGGCTACGATGACAGTGGTTGTTGTTAATGAGCCCGGCGGTCTGGAAAATATAAGAATCGAGGATCGGGACATTCCCCAACCTGGTCCCGGACAGATACTCGTCAAAGTCGGTTACTGCGGATGTAACTGGGCAGACACCCAGATGAGGGAGGGGATATACCCCCATAAAACCGATTATCCGTTAATACTCGGGCTGGAGATCGCTGGAGAAGTAATCGACGTTGGTCCGAACGTCAACCACCCAAAGCGTGGGCAGCGGGTAACCACTCTCGTTGAAGGTGGTGGCTATGCACAATTCTGCGTTGCAGATGCAGGCCTTGCGACGATAGTGCCTGAAGGTTTATCCCTGGCATCTGCAGCAGCGTATCCCGTACAGGGCCTTACGGCCTACCACATGCTTTATACAGTCAGCAGAATTTCTGCTGGAGACTGGGTACTCGTTCATGCCTCCGGAGGTGGGGTCGGTCTTTTCGTCACCCAACTCGCGATTCGAGCAGGCGCAAAAGTTATTGGCACGGTGGGCACCCCAGGCAAAGAGAAAAAACCGCTAGCATACGGAGCAACCAGTGTAATCAACCTCAAAGACGGTAATTTTGTAGAACAGGTTCTTGATCTGACCGAAGGGAAAGGCGTTGATCTGGCGGTTGACTCCCTTGGAGCGACGACACTCGATAAAACGTTCGGTGCCGTACGGATGCTTGGGCACATAATCAACATTGGCGAGGCAGAAGGGAAGCCAATAGAAAACATCAGACAGCAATGTCTTGTCCGATCGCAAACCTTTACACGATTTCATCTCGGACACGTCATTGGTTTTCCTGCATTATGGCAGGAAGGCAATCACTTTATTCTGAATGCACTACAAGCGGGGTGGCTGAATCCAACCATTGTGGAAACATTTAGTCTCAAGGAAGCTAGAAATATGCATGAAGCTATCGAGAATAGAACAAACTCAGGGAAACTTCTGCTCCAGACAGGTCCGAGCACCGACTCTTAGTGATGCTATTGAGTCCTTCGGTTCGCAACATCATCAAACCACTGAACTGGCTGGAGCTATAGTCGCCTCCACTGACCGTAACGGTTGTAAGAACAGGTTTCCCCTCATATAGAGATCACCATGACCCGAATTCATACGCTCATAATCGAACCGATGAGCGAGGAAAGCTTTGAACCCTTTGGTGAACTTTGGTGTGCATCTAAGAAACCTTCTGACCGACGCATTCTTTCCCCGACTTCATATAGCCACGATGGTCAGTCCACCGTTCACGTGATTTGGCAACCTCAAGGCGGCCTAAAATTCGACCAGCTCGAACGACATTTCTAATTCTGAATTCGAATCCCAACCCGACCCAGATGGTCAACTATCAGACCGGCTCTGGTTACTTGTCCAGAGACCTTGACGTGGATCAGAATCCTGAGATTCTGAAATACGGAAATGCGTCGGGCATCGAATTCGAGATCAAGATCGAAGCCTGAACTACATTCCTGCAACAGACCTCAAAAATTCAAATCCAGGCTTTCGGATGCTCGCGATCTGAGCGACGATCGAATAGGCCGAATTGTTGCTGGCACCGAAGCGCGGATCCAGTTTTAACCGCTAGAAAACCGGCTCACGCACCCAGATAGAGCCGGCGTACATCTTCGTTGTTGACGAGCTCCTCAGAGGCACCTTCGAGCGCCACACGTCCAGTCTCGAGCACATAAGCCCGTGAGGACAGCTTCAAAGCCATTCTCGAGTTCTGCTCAACCAGGATAACACTAACCTTGTCTTCCCGATTAATAGCCAGGATCGAGCGGGCGATCTCGCGCACCACCAGAGGCGCAAGGCCGAGGGAGGGTTCGTCCATCAGCAATAGTTTCGGCCGAGCCATAAGCGCTCTTGAGATCGCTACCATCTGTTGCTCACCACCACTTAATGTGCTCGCCTGCTGGCGCATGCGCTCTTTCAAAAAAGGGAAACGTTCGCACATGCGCTCCAGGTCCCGTTTCACTTCGGCCTTATCTCTACGCAAGAAAGCACCCATCAGTAAGTTGTCTCGGACATTCATCAACGGGTAGACATGACGACCTTCTGGGACCATAGAAATACCAAGACCGACGATTTGGTCCGGATTGAGTTGGTCGATTCTCTTACCCTGATACCAGATTTCACCGGTAGCGATCCGGGTAAGACCAGTAAATGCCCTCAACGTTGTCGTCTTGCCCGCCCCGTTTGTGCCAATGATAGCGACAATGTCGCCTTCACCTAATACCATTGAAACGTCGGACAAAGCTTTCACTTTATCGTAGTAGACATCAAGGTTCCGGGCTTCGAAATAGCTACTCATATTCCCAGTTCGTCATCTTCGCGACCCAGATACGCCTCAATAACAGCTTCGTCAGTCTGGATTTCCGACGGCGTCCCCAACGCTACCATGCTGCCGAAGTTTAGAACCAGAATACGATCGCTGATACGCATCACCGCCCGCATATCGTGCTCTACCAACAGAATGGTAATTCCACGATCTCGAATTCCACGCACCATATCGACTACCCTGTCTGTCTCTTCCGGATTCATCCCCGAAAATGGTTCGTCGAGTAGTAGTGCCTTTGGCTCGGCTGCCATGGCGATCGCGATGCCAAGTTCCCGTAAGTAGCCGTGGGGCAGGTTTCGTGCCTGTTCATTGCGAACGGTTTCCAGACCGAGGATCTCGATTATTGAGTTGGCGCTTTCACGGAATTCCTGTTCGTCACGACGGGCCAGTGGACTGTTGACAAAGAAGCCCAAAGAAGAAGCTCGGCTGCGCAAATGGTGTGCGACGATGACATTTTCTACAACGGTCATCTCTTTGAATATCGTGGTCTCCTGAAAAGTTCGCACGACGCCCTTGCGAGCGACCACGTGCGCTGGTAAGCCGGTAATATCCTCGCCCTCGAAAATCACCCGACCCGAGGTCGGGCGTGTAAACGAAGTGATCAGTTTGAACAACGTACTCTTGCCGGCACCGTTAGGACCGATGATAGTAAAGATTTCACCGCTTTCAACTTCAAAGCTGATATCGTTTACGGCAATCAGACCACCAAATCGTTTCTCCAGATTCTCGACCGTAAGCAACGCCATCGACTAGTCCCTGATGTTGCGAGATCGCCAGGAAGCGGCGGGTAAACGCAGGCTGAGAAGACCATTGGGCAACCAGAGCATGATGGAGATCATTAACAATGAGTAAATGAGCTGCTGATATTGCTGCAATTCATGTAACAGTTCGAAGAGAATGAACAACAAAAAGGCACCGACAATTGGGCCGAACACAAAGGCGAGGCCACCCAGAAAACAATAAAGGATGAAGAACAGTGAGTCCAGCACACCAAATACCGAGGGGTAGATACTCTGTTGCGAGACTGTGAAGAAGGCACCACCTATGCCGCCATAAAAACAGCAAATAGCATAGGCCATGACCCGGTATCGGGCGACATTGATCCCAACACTCCGGCTGAGTTCTTCGTCCTGCTGTAACGACTTGAAAATCCAGCCCAGACGGCTGGATGAAATTCTCCATATGACGGCAAGACCGAGAATCAGCAAGACAGCGCCCAGGTAGTAGAACGCGATATGCGTGTCCACCTTTCCGAAATCCGGTATCAATGTTATTCCAAACAACCCGAGTTCGTCGGGCAGTGGAATGTTGGAAATACCCGGTGCGCCACCGGTAAAGTCACCACCACTGAGAAAACCAAGGCGCACTGCTTCGGTGAGGCTGAGGGTAATCATTGCAAAATAGACACCCTTTAATCGCAATATACCGAGCCCGAAAATGATACCTGTCAGTCCAGCGATGAGACCGGAAAGTGGTAGACATACCCAGAAC
>DODG01000189.1 GCA_003509065.1 Acidobacteriota bacterium | reverse complement strand
TCTGTCTTCTATGAAAAACTTTTTTCTGGTGAACTCGGGTACGAAATGGCGTATTCGAATGGGCGCCATATTGGCGGATTGGGTGTTGATTACTATGAAGATCCATTTGCTCGATTGGATTTTGGTCCGCCCGATCAGTTCGATGAACCATCTGATGGGTTGTTTACCGTTGATTTTGGTTGGGCGGACGAAAGCTTCTCGGTTTACGAGCACCCACAAACGTTCATCTTCGCGAATGCAGGTCGTTTGACAGCTCAGCAACTGAGTGACGAAATTGGTTCGACAGACATGGATGGGACCCAAGTTCAACAAAGTGAGACAGGGTTGCTTCTTTCCGATCGTGATGCGCTCTCACAGCAATCCGGGGGTACTTGGGGTTCGATTACATTTTCACGCTGGTTGCCGGATTGGGTTACTCCGGTTGTTTGGTACGTGGCCGCTCAATTGTTTGCTCTTATCGTCCTGCCTATAGCGTTTGTAGTTTTTCGACCATGGCCTGATCGCGGGTATCTTTTCGCCAAGACTCTCGGTTTGGTTTTTGTGGCAACGGTTACATGGCTTTTGGTCAGCCTAAACATTGTTTCGTTCAGTTTTTGGGCCGTTTTGATCGGGGGCCTTATTGTTGCTGCGATTTCACTTTTGACCCATCGCTTCCTCGGACATGACTTTATGAGCCATATCAGATCCAATATACGCAGGATAGTTTGGATGGAGCTTTTATTGCTCGTGGCCTTTGTAGGGTTTTTGCTTGTGCGTGCTGCCAACCCTGACTTGTGGCACCCGTGGAAAGGTGGAGAGAAACCGATGGACTTCGCCTATCTGAATGCTGTGGTGAAGTCATCAACAGTACCGCCTTATGATCCGTGGTACGCAGGCGGTTATTTGAATTATTACTATTTTGGGCAGTTCATGGTTGCCTCTTTAATTCGTTTTACGGGGATCGTGCCGTCCGTGGCTTATAACCTTGCCCTTCCGTGGTTGTTCGCACTTACGGCTGGAGGTGTTTTCTCGATTGTCTACGGACTAGCGGAGTTGACTTTGCGTGCAAAACGGGTTCCCGCATGGTCACGTAGGTCGCCGATTTATGCAGGTTTACTCGGTGTTTTATTTGTAGTGGTAGCTGGAAATATTGATGGTCTTATTCAAGTATTTCAGGGAGCAGTGAGGGTATTTTCTCAAAACGAGGGTTTTGGGCAGTTTGATTTTTGGAGAAGTTCCAGAATGATGGCGCCCGATTCGTTAGGGCATGAAATCACAGAGTTTCCATTTTTCACGTTTCTTTTTGCCGATCTACATGCTCATTTGATCGCTATTCCGGTGGCAATAACAGCTCTTGGGGCGACCATCGCTGCATTCTTGCGAATAGGCAGGAACCGACCAAAATTCGAAACTATGACCGGCCTCGTAGTTATTGGAGTTTTGGTGGGATCACTTCGAACGATTAATGCCTGGGATTTTCCTACGCAATTAATACTGACAGGTACGTTCCTAATAGGTGGGCAGCTTTTGAGTTCCCGCAGGGCGTTCTTGGAACGGTTGATGATTGGTATTGCGAGCACGGCGCTTGTAGTAATTGTTGGATACGCCGTTTATTTGCCGTTCCATACCAGCTTTGAATTATTCAACAACGGAGTGGTCAAGAGTCAGTTTACAACCGAGCTGTGGCGTTACATCCTCATACACTCGATCTTTATATTCTTGATCATAAGTTGGATCGTTTTTACGTGGCGAGAGCGTCTTTACCAGGCATTTACATTGCTTGCTAACCCACCTATGCCCGGAGTAGGTTTGGCAGGTTGGACGTGGCAGGTCGTTATGATTCTTCTTTTAGCAGTGGTTGCATCCCTTGCTGTAATAGGTTTTGCGGTTATTGCATTTGCTTTGATGATCGGTGCATCTATCTTTGCGGCTGGCCTGGTCGCTCATCGATCAGGGATTTCCGGCAGTCGGTATTCGCTAGTCGCAGTTGTGTTGGCGGTTATGGCGATGGCGCTGACGATTGGCGTGGATATATTTACGGTTAAAGATGATATTGGCCGCATGAACACGGTGTTCAAGTTTTATTTGCAGGCCTGGGTCTTACTTGGTATAGCTTCCGCGTATTTTCTCTGGGTACTGGCCGACGCTGGCAAGTTATCGTTGAGTGGTGTGCGAGTAGGCAGGGGTGTTTGGATGGGTCTACTTGCGATTTTGGTTATAGGCGTGATGCTGTATCCGATTCTTGGGACTAGGGACCGCAATAGCACGAGATTTCAGATGTCGGGGCTGGGATTAGATGGTATGGCTTACATGAACACAGTTACGTACCAAGATGATGAAGTGCCTCTCACATTGAAATACGATCTTGAAGCGATTGAGTGGATGCAAGAGAATGTTGAAGGATCGCCGGTGATTATTGAGGGTTTGACCGATTTGTACCGTTGGGGTAATCGAGTGTCCATATATACCGGATTACCTGCTGTGATTGGTTGGGATTGGCATCAGCGTCAACAGCGAGTGAAGTATGCCTCGAGCGTCTCTGATCGAAGAGATGAGATTGATCGTTTTTATGACACGCCGCTTAGAGCTTCTGCATTGGAAATCCTTAACAAATACCAGGTGAAGTATGTTTATATCGGTGAACTAGAACGAGCTAAATATGGATCTGCAGGGATAGCTAAATTCAAAAATATGGCGGCTGATGGACTTGTCCAAGTGTATCCGGCAACTGGATCAGATAAGGAAACCCCGGTAGCCATATATAAATACGTTCCGACAGCACATGTTTCATCTGGGACGATCAACTAACTCGTTGTGGAGGCGCCGTATATTTATGCTCTACAGGAATTGGGTTTTAGAAATTTCATACTGGAGTGCATCGGCCTTCGTTAAGAAATTCACCAGGGGATTTTCTCTAGATTGCAAATTTGAAATGATTTAAATATGAGTGGTATAAAAGCTGTTTTTTTTGATATTTATGGGACTCTTGCTGGTTTTGATCCTCCCCGAGAGGATATACAGATGCGCGCAGCTGAAAAACTCGGGTTTGTTTTGACAAAGGATGGAATAGATTCCGGATACCATATTGCGGATCAGTTTCTGACTCGGCAAAACTCCAGTAAACCCGTTCGAACTTTGAACGCCGATGAACGAAGGGCGTTTTTTTCCAAATATGAACAACTGGTACTAAAAGGCGCAGGGCATAGTGTTGAATTGGATGTTGCTGAAAAAGTTTGGAAGGAGGTTAGTAAACAACAGTATCGTTTGACTTTGTTCCCTGATGTGATTGGTGGACTCAGTCGACTTAGAGAACGTGATTTTATCGTTGCAGTCATATCAAATATGAATCAAACGGGTGAACTTTTGTGTGAGGATATGAATCTCACAGGGCATGTTGACTTCGCAGTAACGTCGGGTGAGACAGGTTTTGAAAAACCCGACTCTCGAATATTTCAGATGGCTCTTTCTAAAGCTGGCGTACTTGCAGGGGAGGCAGTATTTATTGGGGATCAACTTGATTCTGATATACAAGGTGCTCAAAATGCAGGCATGCATCCGATATTGATGGATCGGTACGGTGGACACCCCGATTATGAGACTTATCCTCGGGCTGTCGATATGGACACAGCCGTGGACCTTATCTGATGATGAGCGCGGCGCCAGTAGCTCGAGTCACCTTTTCGGTTAATCAACCGTGCTTACAAAAAGAAATGAGATCTAGCCGTCATGAAAATTGAACGAGTCGAATCGATCCTGGCCGGTAACAGCCAGATAGTAAGGGTTATTACTGATAATGGGTTAATTGGGATAGGTCAATCTGCGTGTTGGGGCTACTTAGAAGCCACGGACGCGGTTGTGAAGAAATTTGCGGATTACCTTGTCGGAAAAGACCCTCTGGATATAGAACATCACTGGCAGTATATGTATCGCATGGGGCCATTCCGCGGTTCGGTTATCTCAGGTGCCGTCAGTGCCGTTGACATTGCACTATGGGATATAAAAGGTAAGGCGCTCGAAGCCCCTGTTTGGCAACTCCTCG
Source organism: Acidobacteriota bacterium (assembly GCA_003509065.1). Next base: position 3,217 of record DODG01000189.1, on the reverse strand, counting down.
GTGGCAAAGTCAGGGACAAAATCAGACTTCATTTGCTCATGGGAGGAATTCGTCCTGATGCCGCCGATCAGGGGACGACCCCTGAAGGCATTCGATTGAATTCTCGAGATGCTGCCGAAGAAGGCTATACGGCAATCAAGATCGATCCTTTGCCTGATGGCTTTCAATCGATGACTCTTCCCAGGTTGATACATGACACGAGGGAGAATGTAGCTGCGATGCGCGAGGGTGCTGGTTTAGATGTCGATATTATTCTTGAAATACATCGTAAGTTGACCCCTATGAATGCTATAGCTCTTGCCGAGCAGCTAATTGAGTTTACTCCCCTGTTTTACGAAGATCCTATTCAAATAGATTCGGTTAAATCTCAAGGAGAAATAGCGAAACTTACTAAACTTCCTGTAGCCAATGGTGAACGCATGCACTCCATTTGGGAGTTCCGGGAATTGTTCGAAGCTGGGGGCAGTCAGTACGTCAGGCCTGATCTTGGGCTTGGAGGTGGTGTAACCGGTGTGAAGAAGATAGCTGGCCTCGCTGAATCGTACCATTCAGCTCTTGTCACCCATAACTTCCTGGGTCCTGTGTTGACGGCTGCTGCCTGCAATATAGATACCTCCATTCCTAATTTCCTTACACAGGAATACTCAATGGAAGATGAGCAACCTTTCAATGCGATATTTAATTCGTCCTGGAAAAGAGTTGGTGGTTTCATTCCCGTTCCAGACACCTCAGGAATCGGGATAGACCTTGAGGTGGAATCATTGAAGTCGCAACCGTATGCACCACGTGACTTACAGGTTATTCCCATGCGAACCGACGGCTCAGTTGGCTACTCGGTCTAGTGTTTTGCAGATAATTAACATTGAATATTGATGCCCCAGAATAAACAGATGGTTAGTCTCATTGAGACAAAACTTCAGGCCGCGCTATTTAGGGAGTGCTTGGCCTTGGTTGAGGATGGTATTGCTTCTCCAGAAGATATCGATACGGTGGTCAAAAACACTATTGGACGTAGACTGGCCGTTGGTGGCCCATTCGAGATCTGGGAGCAGATCGGATGGGACTTGGTTCAAACAATTGCAGGAGAACTTTTCAAAGAGATTTCGAATTCTGAAGAGCCGATGGATCTATTAAGAAGTCGAGTCAACTCTGGTCAATTGGGTGCTGAGACTGGTAGCGGGTTTTATGAGTGGTCCAAAGAAGATATTGCTGAAATACGTCAACGATTTGATGGTTCAGGAGCGGAAGATTCAGTTGGTGGTGTTTACCAGTGACAACACCCCATGGCATAAAAAAAATTGCAGTGCTGGGTGCTGGATTAATGGGCCACGGAATAGCGCTTGAGCTCGCAGCGCATCACCGGTCCGTCCATCTTTATGATGTGTCCGAACAATTGCTGGATAAAGCTGTTAATCGTTGCCGTGTCGGGTTGAAAGCGTTAAACCAGGCAGGCCTAATTTCCTTCGACGAAATCGAGACTTCTATATCTCGAATTTCGACCAGCTTAGACTTGAGTGAAACAGTAGAGAATACCGATCTCGTGATCGAAGCCGTTTCGGAGAATCTTGATCTCAAGCGCTCTTTATTTCGTAAAGTCGACAAAATAGCTCCGTCCAGCGCAGTACTAGTTTCGAATACGTCTACTTTTCTACCAAGTGCACTAGCTGTGGCCACGCAGCGTCCACTTCAAGTTGCGGGTGTTCATTACTACAATCCCCCTCATTTGCTCCCTGGAGTGGAGATAATAAAAGGACCTGAAACATCTGATGATACGGTTGAATTGCTAACAGGGTTTTACACCTCGATCGGTAAGAGGCCCGCATTAATTCATAAAGAAATCCAAGGTTTTATTGGAAATCGTTTGCAAGTTGCTCTGCTTCGTGAAGCGATGGCAATCGTTACAAGTGGGCATGCCACAGCGCCTGAGATTGACCGGGTAGTTAGATCAAGGATGGGTAAGCTACTATCCGTCGCAGGGCCATTCGAGCTAGCTGATAATCAGGGCCTAGACTCTGTGCTTGCTTTGGCTGAAAGCGAATTTCCTATGTTGGCCAAGGATCGGTCGTTGCCGGGTGTTTTGATGGATAAGATCCACGCTGGAGATCTTGGAGTGAAGACAGGGAGAGGATTTTACGATTGGACAGTAGAATCCATTGAGGCATGGCGAAAAAATATGGCTGACTCACTTATCCATATGGCTACCAATGATCGGTAGCGGTCAGCTATGCATCGCGGTACGCTCCAGAGATACATTTTTCAACTTGGAGTGAATTTTGACCGACATCGCATCTAATCCGCACCGTCTTCCATCCTCAGTGGTCCCCTCGCATTACCGCATCAAACTTGAACCGAATCTTGAAAAGGCCACCTTTATCGGTAGCGTTGAGATAGAGGTAGAAGTTGATAATGCCACCGATACCATACAGATGAATGCGGCGGATCTCGTGATTCAATCAGCAAGAGTTGTTGATTCGGTTGGTTCAAATACTGAGGCGGCCGGTATTGTCCTAGATGCAGAAATGGAACGACTCACACTCAGTTTTGATTCTCAGATCTCTTCAGGTCCGCATACAATCGTCGCTGAGTTCACCGGCGTCTTGAACGACCAGTTGCACGGGTTTTACCGTTCAACGTTTACAGACGATGATGGCGTCGACCATACGATTGCCACAACTCAATTCGAAAGCACCCACGCGCGCCGTGCGTTTCCGTGTTTTGATGAACCTGCCTTCAAGGCGTCTTACGGTGTGACGCTTATTGTTCCTTCCGAACAGTTCGCCGTATCAAACGGTCCGATTATTTCTGAGACAGATCTAAAAAATGGTCGAAGACAAGTAGTGTTCGAAGATACGATGGTCATGTCGACTTACTTGGTCGCGTTCATTGTAGGCCCATTCGAAGCGACAGACCCTGTAGATGTAAATGGTGTGCCCCTCCGTATTGTCCATCCGATTGGGAAGGGCCATCTGACCGATTACTCACTCGAAGCCGGCGCGTTTGCACTTGAGTTCTTTTCCAAGTATTACGGCATACCTTATCCGGGACAAAAATTAGACATGGTTGCTGTGCCTGACTTTGCATTTGGGGCAATGGAGAATCTTGGATGTATTACTTATCGAGAAGTACTCTTGCTCGTGGACAGGGATCGATCAACCGAGCCTGAACTCCTTCGTATAGCTGATGTTATTGCGCACGAGATCGCCCATATGTGGTTCGG
>DODG01000140.1:6895-8224 GCA_003509065.1 Acidobacteriota bacterium | reverse complement strand
AGAAGGAAGTGAAGCAGAAGCCGCTACGGCTGAGTCGGCCGAGCCTGAGGTTATTAAGAAGGGTAAGGCAGATTCTGATGTCGAGGATGAGAGCGAATCCTCGAACTGATTATCACGACTGTGAAAAATTGTCTGCAAACTTAATTGTTGGTCTTGGTAACCCAGGGCAAAAGTATCATGGCACACGCCATAATGTTGGATTCCAAGTTGTCGACGAAGTAGCCCGGAGGCGGTCTTTAGAATTTGAAACTGCTCCTGGTCAGGCAGTGATGGCCGTAACCAGAGGAGAAACGAATAAGCTAATTTTAGCTAAGCCAATGACGTTTATGAATCTTAGCGGACAGGCAGTTGCATCCTTGCATCGTTATTATAAAGTAGCGCTTGAAGATGTCATGGTGGTTGCTGAAGATGTCCATTTACCGCTGGGTAGATTGCGAATCCGCGGGTATGGTTCCGATGGTGGTCATAACGGCTTTAAATCGGTCATCGAAGTATTAGGGACACAGAAGGTCCCAAGACTTCGTGTAGGGGTTGGTCGTGGAGATGAGAGGAAAGACCTTTCGGCACATGTTCTATCAAAGTTTGAGTCGAATGAAAAAGAGGCTATTGCGATAGCGATCAATCGAGCCGCTGACGCGATCGACCTCTTTTTGGAAGATGGTCTAGGTGCGACGATGAATCGATATAACGGTCCAGAATTGGAATCCGAGGAGTCTGGTAATTCTGAACTTGACGAAAAGACCAATGATGCACAGAATAAACTAAGACATTCTGAATAAGTAAACATAATGATCGTAAGCTAAGAAACCAGCCAGACAGTCCACACTCCTTGCTGCGAAATGTGGCCGTCAGTCCAAGAGGAGCAATATGCAAAAAGCTAGACAGTACGAATTAATCTATATCGTCACTCCAGAGTCTACAGAGGAGATGGTGGCCGACCTGCAGACTCAGGTCGAAGATGTCGTCTCACGGTTTGAAGCGAAAATTGAAAACACTGAAAACTGGGGCAAGCGCAAGCTTGCCTATGACATCGGAAGCTTTAATGAAGGTATTTATATCCTGAATCTCATTAGCGGTCCTGTTGACAAGGTCGCGGAAATGGTTTCGGAAATTGAACGTCGGCTAAGAGTTGACGATAGAGTAATTCGATATCTTGTTGTTAGAGTCGACGAGGTTTACCGAGTCGCTGAGCGTACAGCCTCACGGAGGGGTCGTGACCGGGCTCGTCGTCGGCAAGCTCGTGGATTGCCACCAGAAGTGGCACAAGTCGAATCAGAATCCGATCATAAGTCTCCTAAGGCTAATGAGGAACCCAAGACAGAGACGCCT
>DODG01000140.1:0-6508 GCA_003509065.1 Acidobacteriota bacterium | reverse complement strand
GAACCCAAGACAGAGACGCCTGTAAAGGAGGCGAACAATGGATAAGCCACGAGGTGCTGGACGCGGCAATAGAGGTAACAAGTCAAAAAAAGACGGCGAACGAGGTAATGGTCGCGGGGGAAACCTCTTTCGTCGGAAAAAGGTATGCCGCTTTTGTGCTGATCATATTGACCTCATTGACTATAAAGACGTGAAAACGTTGATGCCATTTATTCCAGAGCGTGGCAAAATTCAACCGAGGCGACTTTCCGGAACTTGCGCTAAACATCAGCGCACCTTACAAACAGCGATTAAGAGAGCTCGGCAGTTGGCTTTGGTGCCATACGTCACTGACTAGTTCTCAGTGTGGAGCGGAACTATGCAAATCATCCTTCGAGAACATGTCGATAATCTTGGCCGCCGCGGTGAAATTATTGAAGTCGCCAATGGTTATGCGAGAAATTACTTGATTCCTCAGAAATTAGCCTTGCTAGTTACCGATAATAGTCGCCGACAGATCGAACGAGAACGTGCGGCTGCAGAAATAAAAGATGCTGAAGAGCGGCAAGTGGCTGAGGCACTAGCCCAGCAGATTTTGCTTGTGGACTGCGTTGTTAGTAGAAAAGTTGGAGAGCAGGACGTTCTATACGGGTCTGTAACAACTGCTGATGTCGCTGAATGTCTTAAAGAGTTCAATATTGATAAACGAAAAATTCAATTAAGTGAACCTATCAAGAAACTTGGTGAATTTACCGTCCCGGTTAAGATTCATCGCGATGTTACCGCAGAAGTTAAACTGAAAGTTGTTAAGGATGAAGAGTCGTAATCGGTTGCTAAACTGGATTTAATTCTTTCGTAGCTTTTCCGTGTCGTTGTTTCCCTTGGTTCTGATAGACTCCCCAAGCATGTGCTGCACCTTTCTGAGATCGTGCACCTGATCTACCCATGGCTGAAATCGCCACGACCCAACGAAAGCTTCCGCATAATCTAGAAGCCGAGAAATGTGTACTCGGCGCGGTCCTCATCAACAACGACAAATTCAATTACGCTGCAGAGTTGATCGACGCCGGTGATTTTTTCCGGGATGCCCACCGACGTATTTTCGACAAGATGGTTAATTTAAGTGAGCGTGGCCAAGTGATTGATTTGGTGACCCTCAAAGAGGAACTTGGGCGTACAGGGGACCTCGATGATGTAGGCGGCCCAGCGTACATCGCGGCCTTGGTTGATGGTGTGCCAGGGTCAACGCACGTCGAACATTACGCACGAATTGTTAAGGAAAAGTCTACGTTACGGAGTTTGATCCAGTCGGCAAATAGAATCTTAAAATCTGCTTATGAGGCGGAGACTGATGCGGAGGTTCAACTCGATCAGGCTGAGAAGGAAATTTTTGAAATTGCAGACGACCAGATCCAAGAAGGATTCGTCTCACTACGCGACCTCGTCCCAGGAAGCATGGAAACAGTTGAAAAGCTGCAGTCCCATCAAGGTCTGCTCACAGGGATGCCGAGTGGCTTTACGGACCTGGATAAATTGACATCAGGATTTCAGCCAGCCGATCTCGTGATTATTGCTGCTCGACCATCAATGGGAAAGACTAGTTTGGCGTTGAATATCGCGCAGCATATTGGTGTTAAGACTGAGAGATCAGTTGGAGTGTTTAGCCTGGAAATGTCCAAGGAGCAACTCTTTCTTCGGATGCTGACTGCAGAAGCACGCATTGATGCACAACATTTTCGTGGTGGCCAGAAGCTTGGTGAGCCGGAGTACCGTAAGATTTCGCAGGCTCTTAATACGCTAGGTGAAGCTAAGGTGTTTATTGATGATAGCGCTGGTGTGGGCGTGCTAGAAATGAGGGCGAAAGCTCGGCGACTAAAGCAGGAGCACGGTCTAGACATGCTTATTGTTGATTACATACAACTAATGCAGGGCCGTGGCCGCTATGAGAATCGAACGCTGGAGTTGGCCTCGATATCCCGGTCACTAAAGGGTCTTGCAAAAGAATTGCAGATTCCGATTTTAGTGCTATCCCAATTGAGTCGAGCGCCAGAAGCCAGAAAAGATCATCGTCCACAGTTGTCAGACTTACGTGAATCCGGTGCGTTGGAGCAGGATGCTGACGTCGTCATCTTTATCTACCGAGATGACCAGTACAATCCCAATCCAGAAAATGAGAACACGGCTGAACTCCTTGTTAGCAAGCAGCGCAACGGACCAACAGGGGTTGTAAAACTCGCGTTTTTGAAGGAAATGACGCGATTCGAGAATCAAACGAGCACCTATCAATAAGCGAGAATTTTCGTCGCTATCATGAGCAAATCAGGAACCCGTTTCGTATGTCAGAAATGCGAAAGAGTGGAGCTGAAATGGTTTGGTCAATGCCAAGACCCCGAATGTGGTGCATGGGGTTCATTGATTGAGGAACCAGCAACTCACACGTCGACACCCAAAATTCCTAGTCGTCCAGCCCTGACTGCGTTAGACGGTCCTCGCCTGTATACAGATATCAACACCGTTGACCGTCCTCGCATTTCCGTTGGAATTAACGAATTAGATCGCGTCTTGGGAGGTGGTCTCGTGCCGGGTTCATTGGTGCTCCTTGGTGGTGAGCCGGGTATTGGAAAGTCGACCCTTCTCCTGCAGGCAACGGAATTTGTCGCGGAACAGGTTGGTCCCGTCTTATATGTTTCTGGTGAGGAATCTGAACATCAAGTTAAATCCCGCGGTGAGCGACTTGGTCTCGGTGAAATTCCGTTGTACCTCCTCGCTGAAACACATTTAGAGAAAATCCTTGTAGAGGTCAAGCGCCTCAAACCAGCTTTGGTCGTTATCGATTCGATTCAAACCGTGTTTTCGGACCAGCTCCAGTCAGCCCCAGGAAGCATCAGTCAAGTGCGGGAAACTGCCAGACTATTACTAATTGAGGCTAAGCAGTCCAGCATTCCTATTTTTCTCGTAGGGCACGTCACGAAGGAAGGTGGGCTTGCTGGACCTAAGGCTCTCGAGCACATTGTCGATACGGTGCTGTACTTTGAGGGCGAGCGATACCAATCCCATCGGGTCGTGCGTGCTGTGAAGAATCGATTTGGTGCGGTGAGTGAACTCGGTGTTTTTGAGATGACGGAGAGCGGTCTTCAGCCAGTTGAGAATCCCTCAAAACTGTTTCTGTCCCAACGGTCAGTCGAGGCGCCTGGCTCAGCCGTTCTCTGTTGCATGGAAGGTACGCGGCCCATTCTTGTTGAAGTGCAGGCTCTGGTCAGTCCTGCGGCCTACGGGACTGCCCGTCGGACGGCGAGCGGCCTCGACCAACAGCGGCTGGCCCTCTTACTCGCAGTGCTAGAAAAGCGCGCCAGTCTGAATGTCATGTCCAATGACGTTTTCGTGAATGTCGCGGGTGGCATTGTAGTCACTGAACCAGCCTCGGATTTGGGTGTAATTGCGGCCGTGGCCTCCAGTATTTGCGATCGACCCATTAGGTCTGACACGGCTACATTCGGCGAGGTCGGTTTAGCCGGTGAAGTGCGGAGCACTAGTCAAGCGATCCATCGTGTTCGCGAAGTCGCCCAGATGGGATTTCGACGCTGTATTGTGCCAGAGGCGAATCGCACGGCGCTCGAAGCACCAGATGGATGTACTTTAGTTGGTGTTAAGACTGTGGCTGAAGCAATGCAGGAAATGATTGGATTGGGCACTTAGTGTTTAGCCTCTCGTTTCATTGGTGGCGTACTGTTTTTTTTCTGATTCCTGCGATTGGTGTCTATACGGTGGGACTCGGAGCTTGTTCACTGGGTTCGAGTTTATTCAGCGGGCAGGGCAAGTTTGGACATTGGTGTGCTCGTACGTGGTCTTGGTTCATTCTTGCTACGACCGGTGTCAAGGTTAACGTAACTGGCTGCGAACAGTTGCAGAAGCGTAAAACCTATGTCTTTGTATCAAATCACCAGAGCATCTACGATATCCCAATCATCTTCTGGTCCATACCCCACCAGTTACGCATCATTGCGAAAGCATCACTTGCCAAGTTCCCAGTTCTTGGGTGGCACTTACGGCGCACGGGACATGTGCTCGTCGACCGGCGTAAGCCAGGACAGGTAACCTTTAAGAAGATTTCTTCAATTTTGCAGGAAGGACTTTCATTAATCGTATTTCCAGAGGGGACACGTAGCATTGATGGACACTTAGGTAGTTTTAAGAAGGCAGTTTTCGTTTTGGCTATCGAAGCCGGGTTATCTATAGTGCCGGTTTCAGTTTCTGGAAGTCACCGTGTGATGAAGCCAGGTCGACTCACGACATGCCCGGGGGTTGTAAGTCTTACCGTGCATGCACCGGTCGAAACATCCTTGTTGACTAGAAATGATGCATTAGATTTAGCGGATAGGGTTAAACGAACTATCGCATCAGCTGTCTATCATGAAATATAGAGTCTCAGGGCGGCTATCACCAGGACATTGCAACAGCAAGGTTGGTTCGATGCCACATGGTTAACATTGATTCACAGTTATCGTCAGTCGTTTCACTTGCCGGTGTCTCGTTTATTAACGTCAACGTCACTGTCGAGGAACCAAGTCTCGATGGACCGTTGGCTGAGGTTGAGCATCGGCTACGAGCCGCTTCGACCAGTGATGATATGACGAAGGCTGTCCGTCAGATGTATCGACGGTGCCGTATCGATCCGACCAAGACCAGGCCTTCATCTGAGGCACTATTGCGCCGGGTACGGCGTGGGGATTCTCTACCGCGTGTTAATTCAATTGTGGATGTTTGTAACTGGTGTTCGGTTGAGTCGCAAATTCCATTTGGCCTATATGACCTTGATAATATTCACCCGCCGATTGACTTTCGAATGGGTCGTGAAGGTGAGGCATACGCTGGAATTCGTAAAGAAGCAATACATGTGGCGAATCGCCCAGTGTTGGTCGACGGTCAAGGTCCGTTTGGAAATCCCACGTCTGATTCCGCTAGAACGATGGTAAGGAATGCGACTACAAGTGTCTTGATCGTCATTTTTCTTCCGGTAGAGATTGAGCCTGTTCGACGTACAGCAGTTCTCGATATTGTGACCGAAAGGTGCGTAGAATTCACCGGTGCTAAGCTGAAACAGAGGTGGGGTGCGTAGGTTTTGTGGACTAAGGTTATAATTTGTGTTTGAGTGTCTCTCGATCTTGTAAAAGACTACACGGATCGATTTTTTCAAATTAGCCCAATGCACGTAGCTGTCATCATCGCGGCAGGTGGACTTGGCTCGCGTCTGAACTCGCGTACTCCGAAGCAGTTCCTTCATGTAGGCGAAATGAGCATGTTGCTTCGCAGTATTCGTACCTTTGAAGGTCATGATTTGATCGATGAAATCGTGACTGTCCTACCCTCAGAGTACATGGAAGCGTGCCAAGGTGGATTGTCATCCGGTGAAACGGTGTTCCAGGTTGTTGCCGGTGGTGATCGTCGACAGGATTCAGTCGCAAATGGATTCGCTCACGTGTCTTCGAACGCTGACATCGTGCTGGTTCATGATGCAGCTCGGCCATTTGTTGGCCCTGAAGTTATCAGTCGGACAATTGCCGCGGCTACCGAGTTTGGCGCGGCGATTCCAGCAGTCGCGGCAAAGGATACTGTTAAGATTGGCACAACGAAGGATGACCAAACCGTGGTTGCAAGCACGCTACCGAGAGATGAAGTCTACCTTGCTCAGACACCGCAAGGTTTTAGACGGAAGGTATTGGAAGATGCGATTGCCCAAGGTTTGGAGAGTGATGTGACTGATGAAAGCATGCTCGTGGAACGAGCTGGTTACACGGTACGCTTAATTGAAGGCGATCCAACCAATATTAAGGTAACGACAAAGGAAGATCTCGCTTTGGCACGTCTTCGTTTTCAAGATGGGAATCGTAGTAATGAGACACGTGTTGGTATTGGATATGACCTGCACCGTATTGAAATGGGTCGGCCGCTTATCCTCGGAGGTGTGAATATTCCCTCGGACTTCGGCCTAAGCGGCCATTCGGATGCTGATGCTGTCTGCCATGCCGTCGTCGATGCGATGCTTGGGGCGGCTTCGTGTGGAGATATTGGTCAACATTTTCCGGATTCAGATGCTCAATGGGAGGGGATATCTAGCTTAGATTTAATGCAACGAACGTACGCATTGGTCTACAAGCAAGGTTTTATCGTAAGAAATGTTGATGTTGTCATCATTGCGGAACACCCAAAAATTGGGCCTTATGTTGAGGATATGAGGCTTAATCTCGCTAAGGTTCTAAGCGTTGAATTAACTCGAATCAATATCAAAGGAAAGACAAACGAAGGGGTTGATGCAGTCGGTCGTGGAGAGGCGATTGCCGTTCAAGCAGTCGCAATGCTTGAGAAGATGTCTGTTGATGTTGCAGTTCCCAACGAAAATCCTGACCTTGAGTAAGTTTCAATAAATACAATCATTGGCTTTTGGCAGCGTACAACCGTGTTGAAGTATCTATTTGAGAGTTTCTAGCATCGTCAATGGGTTGACGTTATGCTTATTTACGGAATTAATGCG
>DODG01000183.1 GCA_003509065.1 Acidobacteriota bacterium | reverse complement strand
GCGCCACTTACCAGCGAACCAAGTCCTGCCAGTTGTAACCATGAGCGCCGAGTAAAATGCTTCATTTCTAATAATCTCTAGAAACTTTCAGTAAAATTTTATATTTTGACTAGCTTATCAAAATTTTTTGACAAATCAAAAAATAAAGATCTAATCTATAGAAATCGCTTAAGATTTTAGAATTGTGAGTTGAGATGCTGCCATCAAGCACGGTAGAAAATTATTTGAAGTCGATCTACATCGCACAGTTGGGACTCGACGATGATAAAAAACTGGTCCCCATGGGTCAGCTTGCATCGTCACTTGATGTCGCGCCTGGAACCGCTACAACGATGGTTAAAGCGCTGTCAGATTCCGGACTGGTCGACTACGAACCGTACGCGGGTGTACGTCTTACTGCCGCTGGTGCCAAACTCGCCGCTTTAGTACTGAGACGCCATCGTCTTGTTGAACTCTTCCTCGTACAGGTGTTGGGCATGAGTTGGACAGAAGTACATGACGAAGCGGAAAACCTTGAACACGCCGTCTCGGATCGACTAATCGAGCGGATCGACGAATTGCTCGGTCGCCCATCCGTAGATCCACACGGCGACCCCATCCCAGATTCGATGGGCACCATGTCACGTTACCATTATCAAAATCTTCTAACTTGTCCTTTACAAAAACCGATGAACGTAACACGAGTTATTGATCAAGATGTAAAATTTTTACAATTTCTAGAAGCCCAGAACCTCAAGCCTGGCCAGTCGATTCGAGTCGAAACGCGAGACGCCATAGCCGATAGCGTAACCGTGATCAATGAAGAAGATCGCCAGATCACAATGGGAACCGCTGCTGCCTCTAAATTATTAGTGGAGCCGAAACGACCATAAATGCGTCGCTGAGACGAAAGTCTAGACTGGTTCGGGTTCGTATGTTGCCGATGAGGTTGGTGTTTCCCAAACCTTGACGCGAACAACAGGCAGTCCAGAATTTTGCACGTGTTCAAAAATCAGCCTGGCGATGCGTTCAACGGTTGGATTGCTCTCAACCACAAAAACCGGTTCACCCAATTGACGAAGTGGTTCGACGAGCGGGTCATCTTCCCGCAAAATCATCTTATGGTCAATCTCTTGGTCAATCCAACCTTTGACAATTCGTTTCACATCACCGAAATCGTACACCATGCTACGCTTATCGAGTGCGGAGGTGCGAATCTCGATTTCCGCAACAGCATTGTGGCCATGAGGATGCTTGCAGATTCCTTCATAATCAAGCAACCGGTGACCGTAACAAAAATCGATGCGCTTAATAACTGAATACATGAAAAATAGACCGGAGCAGGTAGCTTAAATCCTGTATTGAAAACTACGAATTAAAAACCTTACGCTTGCGATGTTAATCGAACAGACAAAAGACGGTCAAGCCACCGCCATCCTGTGCTCTGCCGGGCTCGACAGCGTTGTACTGCTGGCAGCCGAAGCTCAGTCCCGTTTTGTGCAACCTGTGTACGTCGCCGCTGGACTCGCTTGGGAATCGGATGAACTGCTAGCTCTCAATCAACTTTTAAAAACACAGGCCTTTCTGACCAATGTAGCTCGACCGGTGCGTCTTGAAGCAACAGTACACGACGTATACCCACCCTCGCATTGGGCCATTAAAGGTCAGGCTCCTGCCTACGATACACCAGACTCCGATGTTTACTTGGTCGGTCGCAACACAATCTTACTATCTAAGGTGGCAGTTTTTTGCTGTCAGCATGGCATAGGACGCATTGCGATTGGTTCACTTGCAAATAACCCATTTCCTGATGGGACTCCAGAGTTCTTGGATGCTATGGCTAACGCATTATCATTGGGACTCGCACACGAACTGTCGATCGTGGCACCCCTAACGAAACACCATAAAGCTGACGTTATAGGTCTCGGAATCGAATTGAAGGTGCCATTAGAACTGACACTGTCCTGTATGCAGCCTGAGAATGGGCTCCACTGCGGGCTCTGTAGTAAATGTCGAGAACGGCGTGATGCCTTTAACGAGGCGGGGGTTCCAGACCTGACCGACTACAAAATGCCGTCACCTCGATAATTGCCTGAATCCTTGGCATCATTTCTGCGTTCAACCGAACTCGTGATTCCGTTACTCTGCGGGTAAGTCTTTCCGGGCAACCCGAACCGCGTTTGCTTGTCGCTTTAAATCAGTCATCAACTCATCACGCTTGGCGAGTAATTCTTTTCTAGGGCGGCGGCTGTGCTCGGAACCAATCACGTATTCACAGAAAAGTGGAAAGGCCACTGTCGAATCGCAGTACGTAACCACGGTGTCGGATAATACCCCAGGATTCACTTTACCCCAGCTGACAGCTTCCGACGGCGTAGCGCCAGAAAGACCTCCCCAAACTACCTGGTCAGTCGTAATCTGAATGAAGTAATCGTTACCACCCTTCTCGATGCCATACACCTCCCATAACGTCGGCTGTCCTTGGAGATAGAAGTTCTTGGGAGATCCACCGCCAAGAATTACACAGCCATTTTTGTGACCCGCTAGGATAATCGCACAGACTTCATTCACGTCACGATTAGGATCGATCATCAATCGACTGTCGTTCAGCAACTCATGAGAGGCGATATTCATACCGATGGAACTGTCCCCGGGCGATGAAGTGTAAAGTGGCACTCCGGCCAGCGCTGCCCGGGCTACCACGGAGTGCTCTTCGCAACCTGGAAATTTAGTCAAAAGATCCCGTCCCAGTTGTTCATGGAACTGCGCACTTGAGATTGGTCCGTCAAGTTCCGTGCGCTCCAGAAAATCCCGGATGTAAGCATCTGTCTCAAGGAGAACAGACGAAGGAAACAAGACATCGTAAATGCGAATAATTCCACTCTCGAATAATTTGACATCATCGAGAAATGGCGAGCCTCGTCGGAGCGTGAAGTTCAACGCATAGTGCAGATCGTGATAGAGATTGGCACCAGTACTGATAACGAAATCGACTAAGCCACGATCCATAAGCTCGATGAGACACCCTCCAAGCCCCGCCGGTGTCATTGCACCAGCGACCGTTAAACCGATCGTAGTGTCATTAGCCGGAGCTAACATTTTGTCAGCAAAGATGTGACAGGCCTCAGAAAGACGCCCTGCATTGAACGCTTGAAATCCTTGGTCAATCAAACGACGAATGTCAGCACTGCCCTGCGGCCGGTAGTAACGAATAGGATCACCAGTCAGGTAGTCGTTTGCTCTCTCGCTCGATGGACCTGAACTACGGTGTGGCACAGCAACTCCTTCGCACGAATTGAACAACTATACCCTGACTCGCGTTCTAAGGCCCATGAGAGTCCGACATGTCTGGATCCAACCAATCAGGTTGTTTGCCGTCTAGACCAATCTTAAGAAGCGCAAGTCCAGTTGCACCAGTTACGAGGCTATATCCATCGGTGAGCCACGTTTCCCAGCAGTAATCAAAGGCGAACAGCACTAGCGCAGGTGCTAGGAAGGTAATGCCAAAAAAAATAGCAAGTCTTCGATTGCGTGCCAGTCGAAGCAGGACGCCACGAAGTCGCCGGAAAGATCGAGACATGGGTCAATTAGTCTAATGAGAAATCTTAAAAGACCAGAAACCGATGATGCTACAAGCCCATGGCGTGATAACCGGCATCGGCAAGTAACACCTCACCCGTCACCGCACGTGCAGCCGGCCCTAACAAGTACAGAGCTGCATCAGCTACTTCAGAAGCTTCAACATTTCGACGCAACGGAGCTCGTTCACGATAAACAGACAAGATGTCAGAAAATCCTGAAATACCTGAAGCCGCAAGCGTTTTTATTGGTCCAGCAGACACAGCATTAACTCGAATTTGTTGCGGTCCCAATTCACTTGCCAGATAGCGTACTGAGGCTTCGAGGGCAGCTTTCGCTACACCCATAACATTGTAATTTGGAAAGACGCGTTCACTGCCCAGATATGTAAGTGTTACGATGCTGCCTTCACCTCGTGAGACCATAAGCGGCGCTACTGCACGAGAGAGAGCCACCAGCGAATATGTACTAACGTCAAGCGCAACCTGAAAATCCTCACGCTTGGTGTCAAGGAATGGTGCAGAGATGGCCTCCCGAGGAGCGAATGCCGCTCCATGAACCAGAAAATCAAGGCCACCGAACTCACTCTTAACCGATTCAGCTAGTTCGTTAATTTGAGAATCCTGAGCAACATCACAAGGCACGATGAGCGGAGGTCGGCTTAAGGTTGTCGCAAGTTTACGTACGTTTCTCTCAAGCCGTTCGTTCACATAAGTTACCGCCAGTTGAGCACCGGCACGGTCAGCCGCCTCTGCAATCGCCCAAGCGATCGATCGCTTGTTAGCGACTCCGACAATAACGCCATGCTTGCCAGACAGATCAAACATTGGATAATTACCCTTACGAAAAAGCGACTACTATTCCTCAATAGGATGACACGATACAACCTAGAAACGAGTCTCTTTATTTTGGATGACTCTGTCCGTGCCGAACGGCTCCACCCCTTCGAGTTGAACGCTTTCGACTCTTGTGCTTCCGTTTTCCAGTTCCGTTCTCACCACTTCCCTGATGACCAGCTTGCTTGCCTGACTTTAGAGTTTTGTGGTTGGAATTCCCATTGCGTGAATCACTCTTGAATCCAGCACCTTGTGGAACGGTAAACTCAGGCGGACGTCGCACTTGCACCTGACTTCCCACGCGTGGCAGAACTGCGCGGATCAAGGGTCGCCGAACGGCACTTTCTTGACCAACTTTTTTCATGCCTTCCGATTCAACTTCCCCAACAACCTCCGAGTTCAGCACCTCGACTTGCTCGTCCCCCGTCGACATCATTGCTGCCTCCGGCAGTCCGACTGGTTCCGAGTCCCGTTTTATTTTCCGTTTCACTGGTGTTTTCGCTGCCTTATATTCATGCTCGGCCTCACAAGTCGTACACCGTGTTTGTTTGACTTGATCATCAATCATCGCAACAACAGCATGATTGGTGATACGTCGTTCTCGTGGACAGTAATCGTCCAATATGTCACCGGGCCGCAGCGAACGCTGTCGCATCAAATATTTATCCAAGAACTTGCTAAGGAATGGTGGCGCAGGTGCTATGAGTTTAACAAAGGTCCCGTCAAGGACGCAACTCTCAGCTTCAAGCGATTTAGACCTCGATGTTTACCTCAGGCTTCGACTGGTAATCGACTGCGCGCGAGTGCTAGCCACTCTTGGCATTCTTCCAACATTGCGCCGACAGCTTCCGGATTCGTCGATTGGGGTGTCAGGCGTGCCTTCACAGCGGCCCGCGCCGTCACTCGCTTGAGTATATCATCACCGAATAGTGTGTTGACAGCGCGCCATTCTTCGAGTGACAAGGACTCAAAATCACGACCTTCACCCAGTAATTGTCGCACAAGGCGACCCACCACGCTATGGGCATCCCGGAACGGCATCCCTCGGGACACAAGATAATCAGCCACATCGGTCGCTAGTAGCAGACCGGAGGCCGCAGAATCTGTCTGCTTCCGCGATAGGACTAGATTATGTACTACAGCGGTTACCGCCGGCAGAGATGCTGACACTGTATCTTCGGCGTCGAAAACAGCTTCTTTATCCTGCTGTAAATCTTTGTTGTAGCCACTTGGTAGGCCTTTCATTGTGGCCAACCAACCTGCTAGCCCACCGATGGTGCGACCGGCTTTACCTCGAACGAGTTCTAGGGCATCTGGATTCTTCTTTTGCGGCATCAAGCTGCTGCCCGTTGTCACACCATCCGCTAATTCAAAGAAGGCGAACTCCTCACCGGTAAAAAGCACCAAGTCTTCTGCTACTCGACTCAGATGAACCATCAATAAAGCACAAGTATGAAGAAAAGAAGACACGAAA
>DODG01000291.1:3744-4524 GCA_003509065.1 Acidobacteriota bacterium | reverse complement strand
AACTTACCGATGGTAATTCCAGCCAATAAGGTAAATAGAATGACGAGCATAAACGTGGAGCCAGTAGCCATTAGTCGGTCGTCGTTTCAGAGTGCTAGAAGAGTTCTGTTCGCCAAAGGTCGTGTAGGTGTAGCACTCCCTTAATGGTGTTTTCGTCTTTCACTACAACAACGGACGTGATCTTGTGATCCTCCATAACCTTAAGTGCCTGAACTACTAGCATGGTAGGTGGGATTGTGATCGGCTTCTTGGTCATAATGTCGGCGGCAATTTTCTCAAGGAAGGTTTGGCTGTCTCTCATATGTCGACGCAGGTCGCCGTCTGTTATGAGGCCAAGTAAGTGACGGTCATTATCTGCTACACAGGTCATTCCCAATCCCTTGCTTGACATTTCATAAATCACATCGCGCATCGGCGTGTTATGTGTGACGCAAGGTAGCTGTTTAGCTGTGTGCATTAATTGGTCGGCTCTCATCAGGCGTTTACCGAGCTTTCCGCCGGGATGCAAATTCGCGAAGTCTTCCTCGTGAAAGCCTTTCCGAACGAGTAGAGCCATTGCGAGGGCATCGCCTAACGCTAGGGCTGCGGTCGTGCTTGCCGTAGGGACTAAATTAAGAGGGCAGGCTTCCTCGCTTACATGGCATGAGAGGGTTACATCGGCAGCTTGACCGATGGGAGATTCGGGATAACCAGTGATCGCAATTAATTTGGCGTCAAGTCGCCGGATCGCTTCGAGTATTCTAACGATTTCCTCTGTTTCGCCACTGTAAGACAAAGCGA
>DODG01000291.1:0-3364 GCA_003509065.1 Acidobacteriota bacterium | reverse complement strand
GAAAAATGCCGGTGTACCTGTGCTAGCAAGGGTAGCTGCAATTTTCTTGCAGATAATGCCTGACTTTCCGACGCCAGTTACAATTACACGTCCACGACACGTGAATAGGCAGTCAACGGCTTCTTTAAACTGACCGTCAAGGCCTTCGATTAGGCCAAGAATGGCAGCTGCTTCTGTTTCCAGAACCTTACGCGCCAGCTCTTGTTCACCGTCAGCACCTTTGTTCGATAGGTTGGCTGCCACGCTTGATTCGTTGAGATTTTCTTTCTCCACAGATCATCGTCAGGCTGATTAATCTAGCCTGCTCCTTAGTCGTCTTCCCGCGATGCCACTGAGAGTCGTTTTAATCGAATCAATAACGATTCCAATTGATCAAGTGGGCAAGCATTCTTACCGTCGCTTTTAGCTTGCTTCGGGGCATCGTGAACTTCTAGGAATACACCATCGACTCCAGCTGCCACGCCTGCAGATGCTAGGGACGTAATAAATTCAGCTTGCCCAGAAGAGACTCCTTGCCCACCTCCTGGCAACTGCAAACTGTGGGTGATGTCGAACACCACTGGATAGCCTAATTTGCGTAGCATCTGGAAACTACGCATATCCACCACAAGATTGTGATATCCGAAAGTTGTACCTCGCTCTGTCACGAAAACCTTATGATTTCCAGTGTGCACGACTTTTTCAATTGCATGTCGCATATCATCTGGAGCCAGAAACTGACCCTTTTTGAGATTGATTGAACATCCAGTCCTTGCTGCAGCCGTTATCAGGTCAGTTTGACGTGAGAGAAATGCAGGAATTTGTATCACATCTACCACCTCAGACACGGGTTTCGCCTGTGTCGGCTCGTGGATGTCGGTCAAAATCGGAACTCCCAAATCTTGCTTAATCGCGGCCAGTATGCGTAAACCTTCAGTTAGTCCAGGACCTCGATATGAATTCCCTGAAGTTCGATTTGCCTTGTCAAAAGATGCTTTAAAGATAAACGGAATCTGTTGGCGTTCCGAAATGTCGTGAATCTGTCGCGCTATAGCTTTCGCGTGGTTCTCACTTTCGATGACACAGGGTCCGGCAATGAGTACCAGTTCATTACCGCCAAGACTGACCTCTCTATCAGGAACCCCAAGCTCAATCTTTTGCACCTAATTATTATAGACCGCTTAACCCTAGACTCATGTAGCAGGGTTAATCAGTTTTTGCCCATAAGTGCAAAACAGTCCTAATTTCAGGAAGCTGTCGCACTTTTTGGGATGGATGATGGTGCCGCGTCTAGCTTGTGCTTGTGAGATGCTTTTACGAAACGATCGAAGAGAGGATGCGGACGAAGTGGCTTCGAAGTAAATTCCGGGTGGAACTGGACAGCAACGTACCAGGGATGGGAAGGCAATTCGAGAATTTCCACAAATTTTCCGTCTGGAGACCGCCCGGCGATGCGCAGTCCGTGTTTAGTCAGAATTGGTTCGAATTCAGGATTGAATTCGTACCGATGCCGGTGACGTTCATGGATGACGTCGAGGCCGTAGGCTTTATGTGCAACGGAATCGGGTTCTAATTGACAGGCGAATGAACCAAGGCGCATCGTTCCACCAAAGTCTTCGACATCTACCAGATCTCGAAGTTTGTAAATAATCTTATGAGGTGCATCGGGCGAACACTCAGTTGAATCTGCCTCATCTAAACCACACACTTCTCTGGCAAAGTCGACCGCGGCCCATTGAAAGCCATAACAGATACCGAAATATGGAATTTGTTGATCTCGCGCAATACGGGCGGCAGCCATCATTCCTCGGCTTCCACGACTACCGAATCCTCCAGGGACAAGAATTCCATCTGCACCCTCTAGAGAACGTTCTCCATCAGAGGATTCCAGAGCCTCAGCTTCAATCCATTTGATGGAGATTTTCAGATGGTTGTTGAAACCGGCGTGATATAGCGCTTCATTCAAACTTTTGTACGAGTCTTCATACCCGACGTACTTTCCGACTACGTGGATGACCAGGTTATCTTTTGGATTTCGAATTCGCTGAACGAGCTCTTCCCAAGGTTTCATGTTTGGCGATGTGCTGGGAAGTTGTAGATGTTTCAGAACGATTTTATCGAGTCCTTCTTCAGCAAGTACAAGTGGCACTTCGTAGATGTTCTCGACATCTCTAGCAGTGATCACAGATTCCTCGTCTACGTCGCAGAACAGTGCAATCTTTGCCTTGATATCTTGTGATAAGACTCGATCCGTTCGACACAATAAAATGTCTGGTTGGATCCCGATTGCCCGCAAATCACGGACACTATGTTGGGTGGGTTTAGTCTTCAATTCACCAGCAGTTCCTATAAATGGAACCAAGGTTAGGTGGATATATAAGGTGTTCTGTCGACCGATGTCTTGGCGTAATTGTCGGATTGCTTCTAGAAATGGTTGACTCTCAATATCACCAACGGTACCACCAATCTCAACGAGTACTATGTCGGCTTCTTTGGACACAGCTGTAACACTGCTTTTAATTTCGTTCGTGATGTGTGGGATGACCTGAACGGTGCCACCTAGGTAATCACCGTGACGCTCTTTTTGAATGACTGATAAATAGATTTTTCCGGTTGTCCAATTATGGTCCTTGGTGGTTACAGTATTTGTAAAGCGCTCGTAATGGCCAAGATCTAGGTCTGTTTCGGCGCCGTCTGAGGTTACATACACCTCGCCATGCTGGTAGGGACTCATGGTGCCTGGGTCGACATTAATATATGGATCAAATTTCAGCATCGTGACTTGGTAACCATGGCCCTCTAACAGTGATCCGATAGACGCTGCAGCCAATCCCTTGCCAAGTGACGAGACGACACCGCCAGTGATAAAAATGTATTTTTTTGCACGATCATTAGTTTTCAGCATAGCTTGGCTCATAAGGGGTTTGCACCCGAGTCGTTGATGACACGGAGAACTTCTTCAACATCTTCCGGAGTATCAACGGCTACAGAATCGAAAGTGGTTTCTACAGTTCTGATGCGATATCCATGCCCTAAAGCGCGTAACTGTTCTAGCGATTCAGATTGTTCAAGTGGAGTTGGCGGTAGTTGCGTCAGTTCCAAAAGGGTGGTGCGTCTATACACGTAGAGACCGATATGCTTGTAAATGGTTTGAGAGGGCGTCGTTCCATTGTGCTGTCCAACGGGGTTACGAGAAAAGTATAGCGCGTCACCATTATGATCCGTTGCAACCTTAACCACGTTAGGATCGTGCAGTTCTTTTGCGTTGTTGATGTGGCGTCGAAGTGTCGAAATATTCACGCTTGAATCCGTTGCAAATGGTATCAGTGCTTGTTCGATCATTTCTGGTTCAATGAGCGGCTCATCTCCCTGGATATTAACGATA
>DODG01000371.1:2224-6082 GCA_003509065.1 Acidobacteriota bacterium | reverse complement strand
TTTCAAGTATTCCCATGGTCAAACAATTCTGGCGAAACCGTGGCTCGGTTGATTTGTGACGTCTACAATCCGGATGGCACGCCCTTCGCCGGCTGTCCTCGCATGACACTGAAACGAGCGATCGAACATGCTGATTCGCACGGCTTCGTCATGAATGTTGGACCTGAACCAGAGTTTTTCTTGTTCCAAACGCGGAATGGTATCGCTACCACGGAAACCCATGATGCGGGAGGTTATTTCGATTTAACACCTGTCGATTTAGGCGAAGATGTAAGACGCCAGATCGTCCTAGCGCTTGAGGCAATGGGCTTCCACGTCGAGGCAGCGCACCATGAAGTGGCGACTGGACAGCACGAAATCGATTTTCGATATGACGACGCTCTAACAACAGCAGATAAAATCAGCACGTTTCGATTGGTCGTAAAGCACATTGCAATGCAAAACGGACTGCATGCGACTTTTATGCCCAAGCCTCTCTTTGGGATCAACGGATCGGGAATGCATACCCATCAATCATTGTTTTCTGGTGAAAAAAATGTGTTTTACGATCCAAAGAAGCCATGGGAACTTAGCAAAACATGTTTGCACTATATCGGAGGGCTACTCACACACGCCAAAGGCTTCTGTGCTATCACAAACCCGCTTATCAACTCCTACAAACGACTCGTGCCGGGTTATGAAGCGCCGACCAATATTGCATGGTCTGAAAAAAATAGAAGCCCGTTAATCCGCGTACCGGCGGCAAGAAAATTGGCAACTCGTGTTGAATTGCGTATGCCCGATCCGTCGTGTAACCCGTACCTGGCCCTAGCCACAACGCTCAGAGCTGGTCTGGACGGAGTTGAACGCAAGATGGACCCTGGTCCACCTGTGAACAAAAACATCTACACTATGAGCCACAGAGAGCGTCGCCATCACAAGATTAACGAACTGCCTGGCAACCTCAACGAAGCGGTAGATTGCCTCGAAAAAGATGCACTTATGAAAGCAACTTTAGGGGAACACATCTGCGAGTACTTCTTAAAGGCGAAACGCGACGAATGGTTCGATTACATCAAGCAGGTTAGTCCTTGGGAAGTGGATCGCTACCTAACACTTTATTAAACTGGGGTGATTGTTAATCAAGGCTCAGCTGGTCACATTCATTGGTTATCTGGATTATAATGGGCTTGCGTAGAAAGCTTGGTGGACACAGCGAGTGCGATCCAGATAACCATGGAAACTCTTACTTCACCGTTATCCTATACCGATATTGAACAGATACTTCCGCATAGATATCCGTTCTTGCTGGTCGATAGAATTGTTGAACTGATTCCTGACACGCGCATCGTCGGAATTAAGAACGTATCATTCAATGAGCGTTATTTAGCCCATCGTCGTGGCCAGTCTCCGGTGCTACCGCCAACCATTCTCACCGAATCAGTTGCGCAGGTCGGTGCATGTTTGATTCTGGCTAAACCGGAAAACCGTGAACGGCTTATCTACTTCATGGGAATCGAGCGTGTGCGGTACCGTCATCCAGTACATCCTGGAGATGCCGTACGTATCGAAGCTAGCGTTGTTAAACTTCGAGGTCGCGTAGGCTGGCTTCAAGGTGTGGGCAGCGTCGATGGCCGCGTGGTCATCGAAGGACGGATGACATTCGCACTCGGACCCCGGCAAACATAAATGATAGGATGGGTATATGGGTTCAAGAAAACATAAGAAAAGTCATACGCGACAGGTCAGCAGAAGCGCTAGGCCAGCCCCTGTTGCAAATTCATCTCGCGGATTGATCCTCTTTCTGGTCACACTGGCAAGTGTCGCGATAGTCTTTACTATCTACACCACTAACGACACTCAGTCGGCGAACTCAGCAACAGGCGTTAACGCTAAAGCCAGAACGTCAGTGGGTCTGCAAACGTCTATACCACGCGCCGCAACCCAGCAACAACCAACGACTGGAGAGAATCGAGGTCCGGTTGCTTCCCGCGAGTCGGTCAGCGGATTGCCTCCATTGCCCCTAGTAAGGTTTCCGGCAGCTCGCCCACCGGAAGTCCTTCGATCGGTATATGAGTTCGCAGCTAATAATCCTGAGGTTTTGAATTACGTACCATGTTTTTGTGGTTGTGAGAATTTTGGTCATGTGTCGAGTCACGATTGTTTTGTTGACCATCGCAATCAAGACGGGCAGGTGGCGGCGTGGGACGCCCACGGCATGGGTTGAGCGATTTGCGTAGACGTCGCGCGTGACGCGGCGCACATGCATAATTCAGGTGCTTCAGTTAAACAAATTCGCTCGGCAATTGACACATCGTTCGGGCCACATTACGCAACGCAGACACCCACACCTCTTCCGTAAGAATTACATAGCCGCGAACTGAGAATGGGTCGTCCCTGCCCAGTGGCCCGATAAACGCATCGTTCAGTAGCAGCTAACGCTATAATTCAGCTGTACGTGTCTCCAATAAAATCTCGTGCAAAGCCACGTTCTCGTTCTAAACAGCCGTCTAAGGCGTCTCGCGCGGAGATGTTTGCTCGTTTATTCGAGGAAGCGCAAGTGGGCGTCTACATTGGCACGATTTCAACGACGAGCACAACAGTTGCAGCAAATTCACATCTAAAAGTAATGTTTGGCTACACAGCCAGCACACCTCTCAGAAACGTAAGGCCCTTCGAGACAGAACGATTCGTCAATCCGGAGGTGCGTTACTCATTCTTGGAGGTGCTCAAGCGAGATGGGGTGGTAACGGATTACCTGCTGCGACTACGACGAGTCGACGCCACGCCAATGTGGGTAGAGGTAACCGCACGAGCAGAGTTGGCCAAAACTAGCATGTCGCTTCGAATAGAAGCTTTAATCAGAAATGTTACCGAAAGAAAAAAACTTGAAGATCAAACACGCGAAGAACTCGTGCAAGACAAGAAGCTCGCTGCTCTCGGCCAAACCGTTTCTAGTGTGGCTCACGAGTTAAACAATCCCCTCGCTACGATTCTTAATTGGTCGGAACGCCTCGCGGAACATCAACTCGACACCGCGACTCGTCAAGGCATAGAAACAATCCTGGGAGAGACGGAACGTGCTGCCAAGATTGTTCGTAATCTATTAACCTTCGCCAGGAAACCTCACACGACTCGTGCGATGGTCGATTTGAGTGAAATCATTCGAGATACTCTATCCTTGCGCTCCGATGAGCAGCGCCTTACGAACATTGCCATTATTGATAAGCTAGAAGAAGATCTCCCGGAAGTATTTGCAGACCCACATCAAGTCCAACAGGTCTTACTCAATCTGGTTGAAAATGCTGAACAAGCAATGATGGCCGCCCATGGGCGCGGAACGATCGTGCTACGCACGTGGCATGATCGAGATGAGGAATCCGTCTTACTCGAAATCCAAGACGATGGGCCAGGAATTCCAGAAGATGCCCAGTCGCGAATCTTCGAGCCATTCTTCACCACGAAGGATACTGGAAAGGGCACTGGTCTGGGCTTAACTGTCGCTTATGCCATTATGCAGGAACATAGTGGACAAATCCGATTGGTCTCAAATTCTAGCGGTGGTGCTAACTTTCGCATCGGATTTCCTTCTCGCCCAGCAATAGTTTATCGGCCACCGCTGCCTCCTAATCCATTACCGACGGATATCGGTGGAGGCGCGTCGGCTCTTCTTGTGGAAGATGAACAGGCTCTAGCCACCGCCGTGGCCGCCGCGTTGACCGATGCCGACTTTAAAGTTGATTTAGCGTGCGATGGTAAAGAAGCGCTGAAACTTGTACGCGAGGCAAACTACGATCTCGTTATTTGTGACTTAAAAATGCCTCGTTTGGATGGTGTAGAGTTTTATAAAGCTGTCGCCAAGATAAGACCGCCACTGCT
>DODG01000371.1:0-1853 GCA_003509065.1 Acidobacteriota bacterium | reverse complement strand
ATTTCTGAATGAAACCGGTTCTCCCTGGCTAGCCAAGCCCTTTCATTTGGCGGATTTGCTCCAAGTTGCACGCGAAGTTCTCGACTGAAGGCTCAGACCGTTTGAGTTCCCAACTAACCCGTAGGTCTAGACGTTCGCGTCTTACCGAAAGTGCTTGTCTCGTTCAGACCACAAGACATAGCAGTCTTAGCTAAGAATGCATTGTGTCTGACCTTACGGTACCTTCATTTTCGGCTTGAGGCATATTGACCAGTGCGGAACCCAATGCAGAGGCAGCTGCACCCTCTGATCCAAAATCCTGCACTAGCGCCTTACGTAAGCGCTGAATTGCCCTAGCGTGAAGCTGTGATACACGTGACTCGTTTACGCCGATTTCTGCTCCGATTCGCTTCATCGTCACATCGCCGTAGTAATACATTCCGATCAATTTTCGCTCACGCAACGGCAGCGATCCTATAGCTTCCCTTATACGTTTCTTAATCTCCACACTCTCAAAGACTTGATCTGGCGCTTCTGGTTTTGCTGGAAACAACACTGGCGGCAGACCTGTACCATTAATGCTGTCAAGCGTAGCAAGTGGTGAGGTCGATTCTATAGTGTGTATGCGCACGATAGTGCGCCCAAGGCGTGTTTCGTCTGAGCCCATGTGTTGAGCAAGTTCAGCTAGAGATGGCTCGCTACCTAACTCACGACGAAGAGTCGTTCGAGCAGACTCTAGTTCCCGGCGAATACGTCGGATACCACGTGGCCAAGCGTCACGGCGTAAGGCATCGATCATTGCTCCACGCACACGTCGTTGGGCAAACGTCTCAAACTTGATACCACGATGGGCATCAAATCTCCGAGCCGCATCAATAAGGCCGATCATGCCATCCTGCACCAGATCTCCAAGGTCGACGCTGTTCGGCATTGAGGCCGCCATTCGTCTCGCGAGCCCCTCGACAAACGGTAATCCAGCTTCAATCAGATCATTCGGTGCAACGCTCGTCCTCTCCTGCTGCATGAAACCCTCCATTGGCTACACTGCCAACTCAAACCTGGCTATCAAACACGTACTGACACCTGCCCCCATACATAAAGAAAGCAACTGCCGTACCAACTTGAAGGAGAAGATAAAACGAAGATGTCTGGAACGCCTAATTCATTAATAAATTGAAGATTTTAAATAATTTATTTAATTGTCATGCTAGGAAATAATGGAAAATATTATAAACTTACAAAAATAAACGTCATATAAATGACAGTCTTTTCTTTATAAGTCATAAATATGACTCGAAATTAATTGAAATTAAGAAGACGGGTCGGAAGAACTCCTCCTAGAACGTATTTCCCTTACTGTGCCCATCGCCTCAAGGACACTTGTCACGACTTGTGCGGCACGTGACCGGCTCGTTTCGTCGCTCGATTTCGCTTCAATCAACTCAGCGTTCGCTAGAATAATACCAAGCTGATTGTTTAAATGATGGTACAGGCGCTCAAGAGCAGATAACTCACTCACATACTTCCTTTCTCGATCCGACGTGATAAGGAAACCTCTCAAGCCTCTTTGTTAGCACTTTTTGACCAAACGTCAGTGCTACTGCCGGCCTGAGAGGGCTCTCGCCACAGAGTATCGACAAAGATGCGAATTGAGCCACCTGCTGTACGGACGTACTCAACTTTCCCGCTGGCAAGCCAATTGTAGATGGTGCGACGACTAACACCAACGAGTTCGCACGCCTTCATAATCGAAGTGGTTTGTCTATCTACTATCATGGTTCTGCTTCTTCAGTATCGCCTGGCTCCTCGGAATAGAGCATTTTGTCTAATTTTCTACGTTTTATCCGTTTCACAACTTTTGATGTTGTGTATAG
>DODG01000155.1 GCA_003509065.1 Acidobacteriota bacterium | reverse complement strand
CAGGGTCGAATAGTACTGGAAGAGACATACGACGTGGATGCGAATGAAGTTCGCGAAGTGGTTGCCTATCCTTTAGCGGCTTCCAGCGACGGTCTTTATTTAGAAGCGCAGATAGGTAATCAGGAGTTACCACTGGAGGTAGTAGCGAAAGTTCGATTCGACGGTGATAGAACAGAAGATCGATTTGACTTTGTGTTTAGTTCTCATGGTCAAGAGAATGCGGACTCATCAAGCCCAGAAATCAATATAGATGTACTGCCTGAACCTGTATTAGATTCTAGTGCCGAACTGTTACCTGGCAGTATAGACGCGCTCTTGGCGGTGGCGATTCCAGGGGATCCGGAGAGTATTGTCAGTGAGATTGCGGATCGAGATTCAGATATAAGAAAGCTATTGGAATCCGGTTTGTTTACCGAGATTTATATACCGGCACTTCAAGCGAAAGAGCTTGCCTTGGCTTTGGGGTCTCACACGGTTAAATTGGCTCCTGACCGTCAAGTAGTTGTGACATTAGCTGTGAAGTCGCTTGTCCGGTCTGCTTGGCTGTTGGATTGGTATGGAGATTTAGGAAATCGCCCGCTAATCCAGGAAGCCTACTCAATTTTTGAGACAGCTGTTAGTCATCTACGAGCTGCGTATGAGATTCAGTAGTGCAAGAATCAACCTACGAATGATTTGACAGTGAACTGATCATGACGACACCTTATCGAATAATCGCTGTCATCTTACTTGTTGTTGCGGTGTCTAACCTCCGCGCGCACAAGCCCATCTCATCAAAATATACCTATGGCGAAGACGTTTACCCCATTTTTCTGGAACACTGTGGTTCTTGTCATTCACAAAACGGCGTCGGCCCTATGTCACTACTTACCTATCAAGACGCGTATCCTTGGGCCCAATCAATTAAAGAAGAAATTGTCAATTTAAGTATGCCGCCCTGGCCTGCAGAACAGGGATTTGGTGCCTTTAAGCATCGCAGTTCGCTTACCGCTCATGAACTCAATGTGCTGGTTGACTGGTCGAATGGTGGTACACCGGAAGGCGCTAAGTTAAATAACGTCGAACCAGACTCTACAGAGTCGACATGGACGCTTGGAGACCCGTCTCTTGTTTTGGAGATCCCTGAAGATTTCTCAATGGGTCCTGGGACAAGTGAAGCGATTCACTATTTTGTGCTAAACGGAGTAAGCCAAGTAGAGCGCTGGGTGACTGCCGTCGATGTGCGGCCAGGTAATGCATCGATTGTCCGATCAGTGCACGTCTATGTCGACACCACCGACCAGGCGCGGAGGCTAGATGCCGCGGGCGAGGCTCCAGGTTTTATCATGGATGAGCTTGAGCCAGGGTTCCCAATCGAACAGATTATTAGTATTTGGGTGGCTGGCCAAACCACGATTCAAACCGATGCAGGGTTAGCCTACTATCTTCCAGCTGATTCGGTCCTTGTAGCTCGTATTCATTACAAGAAGACCTGGCTTGATGAAGGTCTTACGGTTGAAGACCGCACTGCTGTCGGGATACATTTTTCCGAGGAGTCCGACCTGACGCCGATCAAATCGTTAGCCGTTGGCGTTTCAGGAGCGACAGATGCGACGTCCGGAATGTTTGTTAATTATGACCAAATGATTGAGGAATCCATTGAGCTTCTGTCACTGATACCAGAAATTGATAGTTCGCCCTTATTTGTCCAGCTTGAAGCGATATTGCCAACTGGAGAAGTTACGCCAATCGTTCGATTAGCTCAACCAAGACCAGCATGGCGAACACGGCACTGGCTCAAGGAGCCAATGCAGTTACCAGCTGGCACCCGACTCCATGTCTCGGCGATATATCCAGCGACCTTCGCTGCCGAAAACATGTCTGGTTTGCGGTTCAATATGGATGTCGTGCCGGAAACACAAATCAACCTCGCGCGAAACAATTACGTGCTGGTCCCACGCTGATTTCACAGCTGTTTAAGGCTAGACGGCGATAAAACGAGCTCTGTTGACTGAGCGAGGAACACTCGCTTTTGTTCAAGGCTGCAGATAAGTGGAAGCTGTGCAACGCCGATTATTCGGCGCATGATTTCGACCCCGGCAAATTGCAAGATTTTGCATTTCTGGGCCGTTGTGAGACACCGAGTTGATTGTTCAGCATACTGATCCAGCGCTAAACCGACGAGAGATTGCGTGTCTTGCCCAAGGAAAAGATGAGCAATCAAGATACCAAGATCGAATTCAGAGAAACCGAGAAAACAGAATTCTGGATCAATAATTTTCGGACCCCGGCTGGTTCGCAGCCAGCTTCCAGGGAAGAAATCTCCATGGATGAGGGTTTTTCCATCTTGAAGATAAAAATCGCCAAGGCTTGTTACGGAATCGACATAGCGACGTTGTTGTTGAACTCGCAGGGCTTCCTTCTCCAGTCCAGGAGTGATCGCATCTAAATTATTCGTATTCTCTCTTTGAAGTGGTAACACGAAAATGTGGAGATGATTGAGGCGACGCATTACCGGATTGGTAAATTCAGAAGGTCGAGAAACCTGCACCTTATGCAAGGCAGACAAATACTGAACCATCTGAATAAGATCGGACTCGGCTAAAGTAGCATCTTGATAAATATTTGTGTAGTCGTTCCCTGTTCCAAGATCTTCAAGCATGAGCATTCTCGCGCTGGGATCCAGAGCTAAGAGTTTAGGCATTTGGCCCTCGAGCGCTGGATATGCCTTTATAGCTGTATAGAAAGCTGCCTCTACCAATGCGCGATCAGAAGGAGCATCAATCTGGTCATACTTTTCGACCCACGGTCTGGCTTGTTTTAGGATCACGGTCCGCACAGAAGTTTGCAGTCGAAGGAGGTAGTTCATGTTTCCGTCGCCTGGCGTTTCGACGTCAAGGATCACTTCTTTCGTTGAAAGCCAACCCAATTTTCGTAGGTAGTTAAGCAATTCAGAACGATTGTCTGCGTCCATGAAAAATCGATCAGGATGTTTAGCTAGGAATCGAGCTCGTTTACTCATAAATTATTTCTGGTTACTCAGCCATCATTTATTCGACATTCCCGGCCAAAACGATAGCTGTATTTCGAATCGCAGAGAACTCAAGTTCCCGATACAATAGTGAGTGTCATTGCAAAAAAACGCCAAACAATTGGTTGACGACTTTCAAGACTAGCAGAGAATATTGTATTTTTACGGGCAATTACTATGGCATACAAGGCCGTATTTCGCTGTATCGCTGGGTGTCCTGGACAGTACTCACTAAGAAAATCAATGTACCGCTGTCCGTCATGCGGCGACCTGCTTGAGGTTGCACATGACACCCAAGCTCTAAAAAGCCGTTCTGCAGCCCAATGGATGGAGTTGTTCGATCAGCGGTATAAGCGGACCCAATGGCCCTATGGTTCGGCCGTATGGGGCAAGAAAGAATGGGTGTGTCCCGAAATCGATGACGACAATATTGTTTCCATGGATGAAGGCGGGACGAATCTATTGTGGGCCGAACGTTTTGGCCGAGAAATTGGTGTCGAAGACCTCTGGATTAAACTTTGTGGAAATTCTCACACGGGGTCTTTCAAGGACCTTGGGATGACAGTCCTTGTATCCGTTGTCCGGCAAATGATTGCGGATGGACAAGGGATTCAAGCCGTAGCGTGTGCCTCGACTGGAGATACTTCTGCCTCGCTTGCTGCCTATGCCGCAGCTGCCGGAATTCCGGCCATTGTTATTCTTCCGCATGGAAAGGTATCGGCTGCACAATTGGT
Organism: Acidobacteriota bacterium; assembly: GCA_003509065.1. Next base: position 19,921 of record DODG01000155.1, on the reverse strand, counting down.
TCAACCGCTGGCAAATGGGGCGACCGTGTTTGAACTAGATACAGATTTTGATGGCTGTATGTCTATTGTTCAGCAGTTGGCAAGTGAGGAACGAATTTATCTCGCTAATTCGATGAACAGTCTCCGGTTGGAAGGGCAAAAAACGGTCTCCATTGAAATCGTCCAACAGTTTGACTGGCAAATGCCGGACGTGCTTGTTATTCCGGGTGGCAACTTGGGCAACGTCAGCGCCCTAGGAGCAGGCCTGGACATGATGGAAAGTTTGGGTCTTACTACCGCTCGACCACGAATTGTGGTGGCGCAGGCTGCGGCCGCTAACCCGCTCTATCGGGCTTATCAGAATGATTGGAATTTTGAGGCAGTTGTTGCCGAGACAACCCAAGCGTCCGCGATTCAAATTGGTAATCCTGTATCGATTCGGAAAGCTATTCGAGCATTAAAAAAATACGACGGTATCGTAGAGCAGGCCACCGAATCCGAACTCGCGGATGCGGCTGCGCAAGCTGATCGCACAGGCATGTTTAATTGTCCGCACACGGGAGTTGCTCTTGCCGTGTTAATGAAATTGGTGCGACGAGGCGATATTCATAAATCGGCGCGGGTGGTTGTAATTTCTACTGCAAATGGTCTGAAATTCATTGATTTCAAACGGGGTTATCACGCGGGAAATCTTCCGAATATTACACCGGCCTATGCGCAGCAGCCCGTTCAACTTCCAAACGATTACAGTGCCGTTTGCGAAGCGATTGATAGGTTGTCGGGTGGGAAATCGTAATCCACACTAAGACAGAAATAGGTCGTAGGCAGAGCTTTCTAATTCAAGGTGATACGGGTAACCAAGCTGCTCAAGAAATGCAGTGAACTGGTCTCGGTCACTTTTAGGGATCTCAAATCCCGCCAGGACTCGACCGAAATCAGCACCGTGGTTGCGGTAATGAAACAGACTGATATTCCAACGGTCGCCGAGAGCGTCAAGAAAGTGCATGAGAGCACCTGGACGTTCAGGAAACTCAAAACGACACAATAGCTCATGTTCCGTATTTACAGCATGCCCTCCCACCATGTGGCGGACGTGTAGTTTCGCGACCTCGCTTCCAGACAAGTCGACGGTTTTGTATCCTAGTTCGTTTAAAGAACTCGAAAGGTTTGTGGCATCGTTCTTTGATGAGGTGCCAACACCTACGAAAATGTGAGCCTGATCTCGATGACTTAATCGATAATTAAATTCTGTAATAACGCGACGACCAATTGCTGAACAAAATTCTCTAAAAGCGCCGGGCCGCTCAGGAATGGTTACTCCAAGAACAGTTTCCCGCGCTTCTCCAAGTTCAGCTCGCTCCGCAACGAAGCGAAGTCGATCGAAATTCATATTGGCGCCACTAAGTAGCGCGACCAAGTGTTTGTCTCGAATCTCTTCCCGCTCAACGTAAGATTTCAGGCCGGCAACCGCAAGGGCACCAGCAGGCTCCATAATGGTCCGAGTGTCGTCGAAAATATCTTTGACGGATGCGCATATTTCATCATTGGTGACACGAACGACTTCGTCCACCGTTGCCTGCGCGATGGGCATCGTGTATTCTCCCACCTCCCGTACGGCGACGCCGTCAGCGAAAATTCCCACGTGGTCTAATTGAATTCTTCGACCGGCTTCAAGAGATCTGTACATCGCATCCGCTTCAAACGGTTCTACTCCAATCATTCGAACTGCTGGGTTTAACGCCTTAATAAACCCGGCAATGCCAGCAATCAGACCGCCTCCGCCAACCGGAACAAAGACTGCATCAAGCTGACCGCGGCTTTGTCTAAGGATTTCATCTCCGATGGTTCCTTGTCCGGCGACGACCAAAGGATCATCGAATGGGTGAACAAAAATCAGACCAGTCTGATGTGCGAGTTTCTCGCATCGTTCCATTGCGTCAGCGAACGAGTCGCCTTCAAGCACTACTTCCGCGCCCATCGCTCGCACGGCCTCAATCTTAATAGCGGCCGTGGTTTGAGGCATGACGATAATAGCTCTTAGTCCTAAACGTTCGGCAGCGAAGGCTACGCCTTGAGCATGATTACCGGCGCTGGCTGTGATGACTCCTTTTTTTTGATCCTGTGGAGATAACTGAGCGATTTTGTTGTAGGCTCCTCGAATTTTGAAGCTAAAGATGGGCTGTAAATCTTCTCGTTTTAACTTGATATTGTTTCGTAGGCGACGTGATAATTTGTTTGCGGGATCCAGAGGAGTCTCTTTTGACACTTCGTAGACGCGGCTAGTCAAAACTTGCCGCACTAAAAAATCAAGATTTGGAGAAACGGTGTCCTCAGTCATTATTGAATCTGACATGATGAAGAAGATCAGGGCGTAGGTTTCTGAACGCTAATTAATATTGTTACCTTTTGATAGTACTTGTGTTCAGATTCTTGTCAACACAACTAGACATTTCATGCCTTCGAGCGGTATTCAGACAACAGCGTGGCTCGGTGGTATGCTCCTTGCGTTGTATTGCTGAAAGTAAGATTCGAATCAATTCAGCAGCATTATGTCATCTAAATTTCTCACCCAGTTTACCCGTCGGGGCTTTCTAGAGGCTAGCGCAGGAACGGTGCTGAGTAGTTTTTGCGCGAGATCTCCATCTGGTCCTGCTTGGAATAATCTGCGTTTCATTCATGATCCGGAACCTGGAACAGTAATTCAAAATGCATTAGATGATGCTGCGCTATTACTGGAACGAGGGGGGATTCCAAAACCTTTAAGGGTTCAGACTAATGGAACTTGGACTGTGGATGATGTGGTAGTCGCTTCGTCTCTAGAGAGTGCTGTTCTTCCGCCGGAATGGAAGTGTCTAACGGACAGGTCCGGCGCATTTCGTTTATTGGTTCCTCGCGAAGGGCCAGGCTTAATCATTGCCGGTGCCGACCCAGAGGGCGCTCGTAATGGGCTTTACGCTTGGCTTGAATTAAACGACTTCGCTTTCTTTCGGGATGGCGAGCATATTCCACGAATTTTGTCAGGAACGTCTGTTACACCAATCGACGAGGAGGTAAGACCGACTTTTCGTTGGCGTGGCGACATGATCTGGGACAACTATCTTGGCCCCAATCGGTACTGTGCTGCAACCTGGGGCATTGCCGAATGGGAACGAGCCCTACTGTTCATGGCGCGAAACGGTCTCAACTTCCTTGAATTCTATTTACCCCTCGAAGGGGTTTTTCTTCGAGGCTTCCCAGAGGCTGCCACTCTCGAGGATGGAGTCTTATGGAAAACTGAATCCAAAGAAAAGTTGACTCGCTACGTGCTTTCACGGGGCAGAGACCTTGGCATCCAGTTTATGTATGTGCTTACTTACGGTGCGTTTCCTGAACCGGTTCGAGCATTGTTTCCGGGCTTGGAATGGGCTAATGGTTTTTTGTGTGGCCATCAACCAGAGCTTGAGATTTTTACGCGGAAGGTTTGGTTGAATCTTATTGAGACCTTCGGCACTGACAATTTGTACGCCATTCGACATCGCGGCGAAGAAGATCAATCTTACAGTGATCCTTGTCGATCAATTACGAAGTCTGATGGTTTCAATCAGAGCATAAGGCTGCTTCAGACAATTGACCCGAACGCTAGAGTTACAGTTTGGACGTGGAGTGAAACGCTTCCCGACCTGTTTGAGGATCTGCCACCCAACGTTAAAGCGACCCATATTCGTCACGGCATGGGGGGACTATTTACCGATCGTGGTGTCGGCGTTGAACAAACTGACGGCAAACCAAATCTCCCATCAGAACAGCGGTGGCTGGCCGGGCAATTTACGGTGTTCGGAGGTAACGAGACTCTTTTGCAGACAGCGTGGAGCGATGCAAATTCACTCGCTCGTGATGCCCGTGCTGCGGCAGTCGATTCAACTTGCGAGGGATATTTTCAATGGCCGGAATGGTCAAACACCTCGCCGTGGGTTTCCCACGTTATTCGTTCACTTGCGTGGAAACCGATGACGTTTCGAGCAGATTCAGAGTTGCAGCGCTATGCTCGATTGCGGCATGGTGAACAAGCCGAAGGTTTCTTGGCCGCGTTTGCACCTCTTCTTAATGCCGGGAACGCCAAGTTTGTGGCCACTCCACGTAAACGACTCCTGGTTCCCTACTTTCTCTCTCAGGCTGAACGGGAGCTTCTTGAAGCAGTGGCTAACGGATTACAAGTTATGTCACAAGATTTGTCGCATTTCCCAAGCTCACGATTATTTCAACGCGACCTGCTTGACGTTCTGAGTTGGACAGCCGTACGGCAGGCTCAGGTATTTGAGGCTGCTGCTTATCAGGCATTTCAAGAGCGTAATGAACCAGAGGTTGCGATGGCGATCGAGTCTGCGAAGATGACGTGGTCTATCCTCCGCACGGTGCTGGCACAGGTTCCTGAGCTTTCCATTATCGAAACAGCGCGGGCCGCGGTGAAAGTAGGCCCGATTTCGAAGAATGCTTTAAACTCTTTTTGGACCCTCGGCTGTGATTTTTATAACGGTTATCCGCTGGTTCTGTGCCCGGAAGCCATTGAACTTGTTTATCTTGACCAGTCTGGCAAGTTAGGCCAAACGCTCCTTGCGGCCATACAAAACAACAATACGGAGCCTCTGGAAAAACCTGGCTGGTTTTGGCACAACTTTTCAGATTCAACATGGGCTGACACAGTACGCGTGTTACCAAGAGAAGATACTTTTCATTTTGAAAATTCCATGCGGACCCGATTGGCTGAAGCATTGAGCACATCCGAATCCACAAAAATATTTGCTTTACCGAAAGAGGGTGAACTAGTCTCACCTTCGTTGCCTTCCATGATCGACGATACAGTGTTGAGGCAAGCCGTGGAGCAACTCGGAAGAATGGCGAAGCCGAAAGCGTTTGAGAGTCCAATAATTTAAGACGGCAAGGTTTATATAAGGAGGGGGAATGAAGAAGCGCGATGTCACTCGTAGAGGATTCCTTTCTGGATTAGCTGGTGCGGGACTGGCGACTCCTGTTTTAGGACGGTCTGCAACTGTGGGTGTCCAGCCTGACGCTAGCAACTCCCCTCTCGTTGTTACCAGTAAGACGAATCGCTTTGTACGTGAAGAGATTACGACAACAGCCTACGATTTAATGTTAAATGGCGGATCGGCCATGGACGCCGCTGAGAAGGGTACGAATATTTCTGAGAGTGATCCGAGAGATACCACGGTTGGTTACGGCGGCGATCCGAACGAAGACGGTTTTTTACAACTCGATGCATCGGTAATGAACGGGGCCGACAATAACAATATTGGCGCAGTTGCGGCGATTGAAAACATCAAAACTCCCTGCTCGGTGGCTCGTTTAGTCATGGAACGCACCGACCACTGGTTGCTTGCCGGACGCGGTGCGTTGCGATTCGCCAAAATGCATGGATTCAAGGAAGAAGACTTGCTCACCGATGAGGCGCGCCAGCATTGGCTAACCTGGAAAGAAACTTTGAGTAATCGAGACTATTATTTTCCACCACGCGATCCTTCAGAGCCAGTGGGTGGCACCATCAATGTGCTGACCCTTGACAGAAATGGTGATATCGCTGGTGTGACGAGTACAGTGGGGCACCACTTTAAATTAGTTGGGCGCGTCGGTGATTCACCCATTATCGGGGCCGGTTTGTATGTAGATAACGCTGTTGGTGCAGCTGGTGCAACCGGACATGGCGAAGAATGCGTGAAGAACTGCGGAAGTTTCTTTGTGGTAGAACGCATGCGAGATGGCATGACGCCTCAGGAAGCTTGCGAAGCCCTGTGTCGGCGAGTTCTAGAACGGCATAATGGTCAGCCGATGTTTAATCTAAGAATGGTAGCCCTTGATAAACAGGGGCGTTACGGTCAGTGTTCACTGCGAGGTCTTCAGGCTGATGAAGAGGGTTCATTTCGGGGGAGCGGATACGCCGTGCATGATGGTCGGGGCCATCGTTTGGAAGAAGGAGTGGCCCTTTTGCCTGCGATGACGCAAGCGGAGTTGGATTCGATACCCTGGCGTTAACATCGAAACCACTGTCCATTTTGAGCACGTGAAGCTTATGGCGCTTAATCCACGAAGCCCTCAGAAGTTAGACGCCTACGACGTGTGTATCGTTGGTTCCGGTGCCGGTGGCGGCATGGTTGCGAAGATGCTTACGGAAGCTGGCGCTGACGTTGCGATGTTGGAAGCCGGACCAGATTGGAACACCGAGCGCGATTCACGCATGCTGGCCTGGCCTTATGAGTCACCTCGGCGTGGAGCCGGCACTGACCGTCCGTTTGGTGAGTTCGACGCATGCCTAGGCGGCTGGGAACTTGACGGCGAGCCTTATACCGTCGCTGAAGGTGAACGTTTCGACTGGTTTCGTGCGCGAATGATCGGCGGTCGCACCAATCACTGGGGCAGGATTTCCTTGCGATACGGTCCAGATGATTTCCGTCGTCGAAGTCTTGATGGGCTTGGAGATGACTGGCCAATTACATACGAGGAATTAAAGCCGTACTACGATTCACTCGACCGGCTGGTTGGCCTCTTTGGATCAGTGGAAGGTCTCCCTAACGAGCCGGACGGGATTTTTCAGCCACCACCTCGCCCTCGGTGTTATGAACTGCTTTTGCAGGAATCCTGCGAACACCTGGGTATTACATGTATTCCCTCTCGGATGTCGATTTTGACGGAACCGCTCAACGGACGTTCTGCATGCCATTACTGTGGACAGTGTGGTCGCGGTTGTGTGACGGCCTCGAACTTTTCGTCACCTACCGTATTTCTACCGCCGGCACTTGCGACTGGGAGGCTGCAGATTCTTACGAATGCGATGGCTCGTGAAGTTACGACCGGTGAAAACGGTCTTGCCACGGGCATCTCATACGTGAACACATTAGACGGACGGGAGTACCAGGTTCGAGCGCGCATCGTTGTGCTGGCTGCTAGTGCGTGTGAGTCGGCTCGACTTTTACTTAATTCAAAGTCATCTCGCTTTCCCGATGGATTGGCAAATTCGAGTGGGACGGTTGGGCGTTACTTGACAGACTCCACGGGTTCTGACGTGGCTGGTTTTATCCCTGCGCTTATGGATGGAGTTCCTCATAACGAGGACGGAGCTGGGGGCATGCATGTGTATAGTCCATGGTGGTTAAACAATGCCGACTTAGATTTTCCGCGTGGATATCACATTGAACCTTGGGGTGGAAAAAGAAGCATGCCCCGGTTCGGCATTTTTGGAGGTGTCGAAAACTATCCATCTGGAGGAGGATGGGGGCGCAGCCTCAAAGAGGACTACCGGCGCTACTATGGCGCGGTAGTCGGGTTCTCCGGGCGAGGAGAAATGATTCCAAACTCGAACAGCTATTGCGAAATTGATCCCGAAATTACCGATCGCTGGGGTATACCAGTGCTACGATTTCGTTTTCAGTGGAGCGACCACGAGCGTTTACAGGCTCGGCACATGCATCAGACGTTCCGAGAAATAATTGACGATATGGGTGGCTACCCGCTCACGCCGGAACCGACAGAAGCCGACGAGTATCGACTGGAACCTGGTGGACGCATCATTCACGAAGCTGGTGTAACTCGCATGGGGCACTCGCCAGATAGCTCTGTCCTGAACGAACATTGTCAAGCACACGACGTGAAGAATCTGTTCGTGGCTGATGGGGGTCCATTTGTGTCGCAAGCCGACAAGAACTTGACCTGGACAATCATGGCGTTGGCTATGCGTACGGGTGACTACATCGCGAAGGCTCGTAATCGCGGTGAGCTCTAGGAAGACGATTCAATGACTAAGATACTGCGGCGTGAAGCACTGCAGCGGTTGGCAGCGGTTCCTATTGCTGCGAGTGTGGCTTGGACTCCGGAGGAAGTTCGGGCTGCCCGACTTCGCACCGATAGGCTGGGACAATCGTCTGATCAAAGTAGCAGTTCGTATGCGCCTCTCTTTTTTTCCAATCAAGAATACGCAACGGTGGTTCTCTTGGCGGAAATGATTTTGCCTTCTGATCAAAAATCTGGCGGTGCGGCTGATGCGCGTGTTCCAGAATTTATTGACTTTATGATGGTGGATCAGCCAGCCCGACAAGAGTTTATGCGGCAAGGACTTGCCTTGATAGACGAGGACTGTCGTGCTCGCTTTGATGCTGTTTTTGTGGACTGCGATGAATCCAATCGGGCCACTCTCCTTGATACGATAGCTTGGCCAAATCGGGTGCCGAGTGATTATGGGTCGAGGGCACGTCCTCGCTCGGTTGCCCCCACGCAAAACCTGCAAACGGTCGATCGTGATAAGGGGGTCGAGTTCTTTTCGATGTTCCGGGATCTAACGGCTACGGGATTTTGGACAAGTAAGATTGGGATTGAAGACCTTCAGTACCTGGGTAACCAATACGTAGTGGACTGGGAAGGATGCCCAAGCGAGGCTCTTGAGAAGTTAGGTGTCCGCTATTCTGACTGATTACTCTCTTCAAGTTGCACCGCGGGATATCGTCCTCCGGTCAATCGCGACACCCCTATAATCGTGAACAGGCCTGCGAGCATTGCGAAGGTTCGAAAAGGAAACCAGACCAATCCGGTCGACACATCCTCGGCATAGGAGATAAACGGGGTAAGCCCCAGAAGCGGTTCACCCGCTCCTAGACGAAGAGTAAATGCGACGATATATCCTGCGGAAGCCCCAATCCAATTTGCTCGGCGGTCATACAGTGCGCAAACCAATTGAGGAAAGAGGATGCAGTAGACGAAGTCGCTTGATAGAAACCAGAGGGAGTAAACGCTCCGGGTGTTTAGGGCAATAAGTGTTGCTGTGCAACCGACAATAAAGATCAGTCGACGGATGATTCTTTTTAGGTCCGTCGATGTCGCTTCGGGCTTGAGAAGCGGACGATAGATATTCCAGGTCGCCATAGACGACGCAGACAGGATCGAGGAGTCGACCGATGACATGACTGCGGCAGCCATGGCGGTCAAGCCGAGGGTTGCAACAATTGGTGACGTTAAATAGCGTAAAACTAACGGAAGAATCATTGCTGCATCGGGGTCGGAGCCAATCAGTTGAGACCAATTGACCGAAACTCCGACCACTCCAATTGCCATTGCTGGAATCGCTGCGGTTAGGCTAAGACCTCCAGCCCATAGCGACATTCGGCGAGCATCTGACGGACTTTTGGTTGCGAGGACGCGTTGGAAATATGCGTGCCACGGAATCCCTCCGCAAATCAACAACAAGGCTGCATCCAACCATGGAATCCAGGGCGTGGGAGCCTGGGCTATCTCGCTCGTCGAATACGCCGTCCAGACCAGAGATACGCCTCCAACCTCAACGATAGCGAACCAAGCGGCTATTGACAGGCCGATCAGTAAAAGCGCTAGTTGCACGACATCCGTGATCGCGACGGCCCAAAGGCCACTTCGTGCGGTATAAGCCATCGCGACAATCGCTGACAGAATCACCCCTGGCATGAAAGGAATACCGGCAATCACTTCAAAACTGACGCCAAGGGCTGTGAGAATTGCAGCAGTCCAAAACACCTCGCCCATTAACGCAGGAACATACAGCCAGGCAGCGACTCTTGGGCCGTATCGTTTCTGAAACGGATCAAGCATCGTCGTGCAGTTCAGTCTCCGCATCGTCGGTGCGAACCATAAGCCACCAATAATCAGGCTCAACGCGTATCCCCAGGGCGCTTGGGCATGCCACAAGCCTCCAAGGTTAATAGCCTCAACCGTGCCGTTAAGGTATCCTCCTCCAACCCAAGTAGCCGTGACGGTCAGGACACCTATTCCCAAAGGTAGTCGGCGACCAGCCAGTGTCATCGCCGTAAAATCGAGAATTGCGGCTCGACGTGAAGCCCGGGTTCCCAATAGATAGAGAAATAGGTAGAGGCTTGCGATACAGAGAACGGCGAACCAGTTGATCGTAAGAGTATCCAGACTCATAGCAGCCTGCTTGGTGAAAATCCCCTGATGAGTCTTTAATGTCTGAGGGGCTCTACTTCCGAACTCGGCGTTTCCTTAAACAGTGAAACGAACAACGCGAGAATGACGGCTGCACCAACAGCCGGCACTAGCCAGATGGCATTCCAGGCATGCGTGCCCTGCGGCGTCACAAAGTAATCGACAATGAGGCCCGACAGCCAGGAACCTACAAAAAATCCAACACCTAGTGTAACGAAAGCAATGAGCCCTTGGGCAGCGCCTCGCAGGTGTGTCGGAGCTTTTCGGTCAACGTAGATTTGTCCGGTAACAAAGAAAAAGTCGTAACAGATTCCATGCAATAAGATGCCCCCATAAAGCATCCAGGTTAAAGCGCTGACACCTCCGAAGGCGAAGAAAAGATAACGACAAACCCACGCCACCATACCAATGGCCAACATACGTTTAATGCCGAGACGTACAAAGAACCATGGCATGACGAGCATGAACCCAATTTCAGAAACTTGGCCGAGCGTCATCTTGCCGGCTGCGTTCTCAACTCCAATCTCGTTTAAAAAAGGGTTAGCGAACGTGTAGTAGAACTGGAGTGGAATTGATATGAGAAACGAGCCTAAAACAAAGATCGCAAACGAACGTTCTTTTAAAAGTTCCAGTGCATCCAGGCCAAGTACGTCACGCATCGTCATGCGTTCGGGGGTTCGTTTGGGTGGTGTATGTGGCAGTACGAAACAAAACATTCCCAACAGGATCGAACTTCCGGCGGCCAGTTGCAATTGAACCGGACTACTTTCCAACTCCAGTATCCCAATAATGTTTCCTGCGACAATCCAGCCGACCGTACCCAGCACGCGAATTACTGGAAACTCTCTTCCTGGATTCTGCATTTGATGAAATGACAAGGAGTTTGTGAGTGCCAACGTCGGCATAAAGAGAAGAGTGTAAGACAATAACACCAAATAAAAAGGTAGAAACGTCTGCACTTGAGAGGCGAAGAACAAGATAACTCCGCCAATGATGTGCAAGACAGTCAGAATTCGTTCTGTTGCAAAAAACCGATCTGCAATCATTCCGACAAAGAATGGAGAAATCATGGCCGCAACGGCGGTGGTACCGTAGGCAAGACCAATCTGTTGTCCCTGGAAACCAAGAGTTTCACCGAGATATGTTCCGAGCGTGACATACCAGCTTCCCCAAACAAAATACTGGAGAAACATCATGATAAAGAGTTTGAATCGAATGGTAATAGGCATGTGTGCCGCAGGTTGCGGGACGTGGACTAGCGACTCGGAAGTTCTCGAACCTTCATGTTGCGGTAATAAACAGGATTACCATGATCCTGTAGAGCAAAATGGCCACGTCGTGCGCGACCAAAATTCGAATAGGCTGCAAATTTACTCGCTGCGACTCGTTGTTCCCAATCCGCACTCCATAGTTCGTAATTAACAACTTGAACGTTGTTCAGCCAATATTCAACATGGCTACCATCAACGACGATTCGAGATCGATTCCATTCTCCTACAGGCTTAACAACATCTTCGCTCCGTCCGTAAAGAGCATAGTCGCTGCCGGCAGAAGTCATCGCGGTTTGTCCATCTGGGTGGGCGTCGTCATCCAAAACCTGCATTTCTGGTGCCGTGTGCCAGACGGCTTCCCCATCTTCAGTTGCTCGAAAAAACACTCCACTGTTGCCACCGGTTTCAATTTTCCATTCAAGTTGGAGGTCAAAGTTCTCAAATGTCGCTTTCGTAACGATATCTCCACCCTCACCTACTCGGGTCAGGGCGCCGTCGACCGCCTGCCAGCCCGCAGGCATGGTGGCTTGCTTAAAGCCTCGCCACTCGTCTGTCGTCTGACCGTCAAAAAGAAGCTCCCATCCTTCGGCTACTTCAATCGGCGTCAATGTATTCGGTTCGGCTTGGTTATCCTGAAGAGTTACTGTTGTTCCGAACAAGCTGAACATTCCGAATATTAGAAATATTTTTCTCATGGCTGCCTCCGCTTGGCAATGACACTAGAGACTAGTTCTCGAGACCCGCAGCCCATCGGATTCCGCCAATCAGATGGCCTTGAAATTGAGAATCCCGCCACGTCGCTGGCTCGTGACCCAGTGCAGTATAAAAGATTCGACCATTCCCATACTGCCGAGTCCAAGACACAGCAAAGTCACCGTCGGTGCGATTGATGCCATCGGCCTTCAGATCAACCGAAGTGGTATCCACGCTTAGGAGTACGTGCACATCGTTACGGTTCCAGTTTTTAATCTGGTAGATTTCTTCGTAAAGAGTTAGCGGTGATTCGAGATGTCTTGTCGAGAGATGGTCCACATCTTCAATAGTAAAAGCGACTTCCTGATGCCAAGGATGGCCGTCAAAATAACCGCCAAGCATTTCACCATATTCGGGCCACTCATAGAATGTATCCGTAGCACTATGGACACCAACAAATCCTCCGCCGTTCCGCACGAATTCTAGAAGAGCCTCCTGTTTTGACGCAGCCATCGGTAATTCGCCCGTCGTATTAAATGCAACCACGTCATAGTTGGTGAGTGTTTCTTTAGTAATTTGCTCCGCCGAACGGATTACCGTCACATCGAAGGCGTCTGGTGTTTCGCCAAGTGCTCGCATTACTTCCTCAGCTACGGGTAACACCGTATGCACAAAAGCGGCTGGCTCTGTGAGATAGAGCAGGTTTGGTCGGTCTTGGGAGACTGCATCGTTCGAAACGCCAATTGTAAGCCAAATAAGAATTGGCAAAAGTGATTGCCAGCAGCACCGTTTCATCATCTCATCTCCATCCTTATCCTGATGACACTACATTGTTACTTGCATGTCTTGCGGATTCCACCGAACTGGCTTCTCTTCAAAGTAGCTGACGTTGGACAAGACCGCTGGACCAGCCGCACGGAGTCCAAAGCTCGCGTCCTCGACCACCGGTTGCCGGCTTCGTATTGCGTCGAAGAAATTCTGGAAGTGATCCAGAGTATCGCTGTATCCATTCGGCGCTGAAAAATACTCCTCTTCCGTGGGTGTTAATTCCTGTCGTGCGCTGGGGAATTTTGATCGGTAGTCGTCAAGAAATGCTTTCTGCGTTTCGTTCGAGAAAGTATTAATCGTGTAGCCTGGCGAGGTCGGTCTGGCTCGCCGTGTTAGGCCCACACGAGACCCCACACTCATGACCGCTTCGTCTCCCACGAACCGAAAACCAGAACCAGCGGCCGCACCGTCAGCAAAATTCACTCGAAGAGCCAAGGTGAATTCTGGATGGGCATCCGTAGCCGGATAATCATATAGTCCGAGCATGACATCCGGAACATCTCGACCATCCTTCCAGTAACGTAATCCGCCAGTTGCAAAAATTCGGGTTGGACCTTCGGATCCAACAATGAAATGTAATCCGGAAAACAGATGGACAAACAAATCACCAGCGACTCCGGTTCCATAGTCTTGATAATTACGCCATCGAAACATTCGAGTTGCATCGAACGATCGCTTTGGCGCATGGCCAAGAAATCTGTCCCAGTCCACAGTTTCGGGTGAAGCATCGGCTGGAACCGTGTATTGCCAGGCCCCTACTGCGGAATTTCGATCCCACCAAGCTTCTACCATGTTCAGATTGCCTATGCGTCCACTCTCATAAAGTTGCTTTGCGTATTCATACAGAACATTGCTCACGCGCTGACTGCCGACTTGAAGAATTTGCTTGGTACGATTTTGGGCTGCCACGAGTTCGGTGCCTTCGGCAGCTTTTTGCACCATCGGTTTCTCGACATACACATCTTTGCCCGAGTTCATTGCCTCGATGGCAATGTGTTTATGCCAGTGGTCAGGAGTGCCAATAATTACTGCATCGATCGCTTCGTCTGCTAAGACCTCCCGATAGTCTCGCGTGGTTGACACGTGTGAACCAAATCGCTCTTTCACATGAATCAGGCGACCATCGTAAACATCAGCGGCTGCCACCAGTTCTACGCCAGGCACTTTCAAGGCTTCCTGAGTGTCATATTGTCCTTGACCACCTGCACCGATCAGCGCGATTTGAATTCGGTCATTCGCTGAAATGGACTGCTGCCCTATTACTCGTGGGCGGCTTAACAGCGTCGTGGAAGTTCCTGCCAGCACGCTGGTGGCGGTGGTCAACTTAAGGAAGTCACGCCGAGAGGTTTTAGACGTATTCATGGGTTTCTCCCAAATCTGAAAGGCATATTTATGGGTTCTGCAATATCTGTGCAGGATCTTACTTCGTGTCGGCCAATTTTGCGTTAGTATTTATTTACTAGAGCGTACCTTGGTGAGTGTGTAAACCTATCGGATTGAAGGGAGAGTTATGGCGTCGCGAGGAATCGATCGACGAAAGGCGCTTCGTGCCATTGGGCTGGCCGGTGCAGGCGCTGCCAGTTTACCGTTGTGGGCTAGGTCTCTTGTGGATCTGGCTGAGGCACATGCGGCAGTGCCGACTCAAACCTTTAGGGGTCCAATGGCAGATAGCTTTCAGGACGGCTCTCAAGGAGTCCTGAGCCAGAGCCAGTTTGAAACCGTCGAAGTTCTTACTGAATTAATTATTCCTCAAACTGATACGGCGGGAGCTCGAACAGCCCGAGTCACGGCATTTATAGACACGATTCTTTCCGATGCAGAACCAAACGCACGCGACCAGTTCGTAGATGGTGTTGGGTGGATAGACCAACGAAGCATGGAATTGTTTGGAAGTAGGTTTGTCGCGGCGTCGGTTGAGCAGCAAAATGCATTACTCACGATTCTCAGTGCGAGAGAGAACAAAACGCCGGCGGATGCTGTCGGAGTTGAATTCTTTCAAGCCTTAAAGTCGCTCACTGTAACTGGCTACTACACCTCTCGGATTGGCATGCTGCAAGAGTTGGATGACGATGGTTCAAACTATTTTGATGAGAAGCAGGGATGCCAACACGCAGAACATAAAACCGGTAATTAAGAGTGGGAGTTCCGATTCATGTCCGCACAAGATGAACGCTACGATGTTGTAATAGTTGGTTCTGGCGCGACTGGTGGTTGGGCCGCGAAGCAACTCACAGAGGCCGGGCTGAGTGTTGCAGTATTGGAAGCCGGACGAAAACTTGATCCAGAGCGAGACTTTAATGAGCACAAACGCTCGTTCGAGATGCCTTTTCGTGGACGGCGTCTGGGAACGCGTGAACAACAAGCAAGGCAGCCAGTCCAGTCGCTTTGTTATCAGTGTGATGAATTCACGAATCATCTGTTTGTTGACGATACCGAACATCCCTACACCACCCCCGCTGATCGACCATTCCATTGGATTCGTGGCCGACACGTTGGTGGTCGCTCAATTATGTGGGCTCGCCAAACCTATAGGCTGAGTGACTACGACTTTAAGGCAGCTTCACGGGACGGCTTTGGAATTGATTGGCCACTCGACTACGCTACAATCGCACCGTATTACGATCAGGTGGAACGGTTCATTGGCGTCAGCGGGCAGGCGGAGGGGTTACCCCAGTTACCGGATGGCGCCTTTCTGCCTCCAATGCAACTCACTTGTGGTGAGGAGCTTCTCAAGAGTGCTATTCGCGATAAATTTGGACGAGCGTTGACCATCGGTCGATGCGCTATTCTCACCAAGGACCATAATGGACGAGCTAAGTGCCATTACTGCGGACCGTGTTCTCGAGGCTGCCGCACAGGTTCTTATTACAGTAGTCCCTCCTCGAGTCTTCCTGCGGCTGAAGCGACTGGCCGTCTCACTTTAATTCCGAATGCAGTAGTGAGTCATGTAGAGGTCGACGATGCTGGGAAATGCCGAAGCGTGTACTACGTCGATCGTATTACCCGTCAACATCGCGAGGTGTTTGGATCAGCGGTCGTGTTGTGCGCCTCGACTCTTGAGTCGACACGCATCATGTTGAATTCAACCTCGGATCAACATCCAACCGGGATTGCAAACTCCAGTGGTGTGCTGGGGCATTATTTAATGGACCACGTGATGGGTGGTGGTGCAGCAGGTGTGCTTCCAGTCCTGAAAAATACGCCTGACACTCGTGGGAAACGTCCTAACGGTATCTATATTCCTCGATTTCGGAATATCAATGACCGTCATTCAGAATTCCTCAGAGGGTATGGGTATCAGGGTAATGCGAGTGTCGTGAAGTGGGGGCATGCAATGAGCGTGGAAGGTTTCGGTGAATCCTTCAAGAATGAAGTAAAAAACAATCGCCCTTGGACGATTTCAATTGGCGGATTCGGGGAGCACTTGCCCCAATATGACAATTTTTGCGAGCTTGATAAGGTGCATACGGACGCCTGGGGAATTCCAATTCTTCACATTAGTGCGGCTTACGGAGACAACGAGCAGAAGATGATTGACGACATGGCTGATGCTGCCGAAGAAATGCTTCATGCGGCGGGCGCTGAAGATATTGAAGTTCGCCGGGATATTTCTGTGCCAGGATTGGCCATTCATGAAGTTGGCACGGCCAGAATGGGTGATGACCCAGCCTCTTCAGTGCTCAATACATGGGAACAGGCTCACGACGTCAGCAATCTGTTCGTTATGGATGGTTCGGGTTATCCATCATCGGCCTGCCAAAATCCGACGGTCACGTTTATGGCTCTTGCGACACGGGCATGCGAATATTTAGTCGAAGAATTTAAGGCTGCACGCCTTTAAATCAGCCAGAGTGCAACCGGTCTCCATGAGCGAACTCGAACAAGTCGAAAAACAAACTCACACTCTCAAAAGAACGTTGGGGCCAGTTATGATATGGGGTCTTGGCGTTGGCTATGTTGTATCTGGTGAGTACTTCGGCTGGAACCTCGGGTTAGCACATGGTGGACCCTTGGGGATGTTGGCTGCCACCCTTCTTGTCACAATCATGTATGTGGCCTTCGTGATGAGTTACGCAGAGGTTGCGTGTGCCCTACCTCGCGCTGGCGGTGTGTTTATCTATGCTAATCGAGCTTACGGACCTACAGCGGGCTTTGCGGCTGGTGTCTCTCAGCTGATAGAGTTTCTGTTCGCACCACCTGCAATTGCTCTTGCGATTGGTGCTTACCTGCAGACTTACACGGCTGCCGTGCCCGCCTGGGGATTTGCTGTTCTCGCTTATTTTATTTTTACGGGTTTAAATATTTGGGGGGTGCGCCAATCCGCGCTGTTTGAACTCGTCGTCACAGTGTTGGCCGTCGGGGGACTCTTACTGTTTGCGAGTGCAACGTTGCCTCACTTCAGTTGGACTTACTTTGTTCAAGATCCACTACCGAACGGTTGGAGTGGAATCATAGCTGCCCTACCATTCGCCATCTGGTTTTACCTGGCTATTGAGGGAATTGCGAATGTGGCCGAGGAAACACGAGACCCGCAGCGGGACATTTCGAGAGGATTCATATATGCGATGGCGACGCTCGTCTTTCTAGCACTGCTAGTTTTCTTTTCGGCAGTTGGCGTCAGAGGCTGGGAGGCAATCGTCTTTGATGCGGCAGGCAACGAGTCGGACACACCACTTCCCCTTGCCCTTGGTTACCTGACCGGCGGGAAGGGACTTATCTATCATGGTGTAGTTGTTCTAGGGTTATTTGGACTGATAGCTTCATTTCACGGCATTCTACTAATTGCCGGTCGAGCAACGTTTGAATTCGGAAGGACAGGCTATTTACCTGCCATCTTTGGTCGCACACTCCCCCACCGTCAAAGCCCCGCTGCTGCACTGATCTTAAATATGTTTGTTGCGTTCGTCGCGCTTGCGACTGGTCAGACTGGAGAATTGATCACGATGGCCGCATTTGGCGCTCTCGCATTGTATATGTTTTCCATGGCTAGCCTTTTTCGTCTCCGTAAGACTGAACCGGATCTACCTCGACCTTACGTAACACCGCTCTACCCGTATCTTCCAGCAGTAGCACTATTGCTTTCTACGGTTTGTTTTAGCGCCATGCTGTTTGTCAATCCCGGCATCGGCTTCACTTTTATTGCCATCATGATTGGTAGCGTCCTCGCGTTTCGCCTATTCGGGTTCCACGAAAAGACTCAACCTCAATAACAAAGGACCTACCAGTCCGGGTACCAAGAATGATCACGGAATTCGATGGCTTCCCCCGCCATAGCATTTCGGAATTCCTGGATTGTTGCTGGAGTATCTTGCGTGCTACGAGGCTGACTAGGGTCCGGGCTACTTAACCAACTCGCATAAGCTTGGTCATAATGATAGAGGTATACCACTTCCGGCTTAAAGGTTTTAAGGCATTCGGCAGTTGGAATTGGACGCATGCGGTCCACAGGTAGATTCATGGGCATAAACGCAACTGAGATGTTTTTCAGTGCCTGAATTTCTGGAACACATTCGGTCACTCCCGACAAATAAACCCGACGACCACCTAAGCTCAGCACATAGCCGTTTGCTTGCCCTTCTGGATGAAGTGGTTCTCCAGGAGTTAAATCGTACGCCGGAATTGCCTCCACTTGGATCCCCAAAAACGTACCACTCTCACCGTTGGCCAGCACCTGACCCTCTGGGTAATGCTTCTGGGCATCAGCCGTGAGTACGACCGGTGCACCGGGCTTTCGCAGTGCGGTGATTGCATCCACATCCATGTGGTGACCGGGATCATCAGTTACCAGAATCAGGTCGGCAGCTTTCAGGGCAGACAGGTCGGCCACACTCCACGGATCCACGTGGATCACCTTGCCCGCGTATTCGATCTGTACGCTCGCGTGAATACCTGGAGTGATAAGAATATCTCCGTCTTCAGCAATAATTCGGTCCGTCGATTGTGCTACGAGTGCGGCACCACTTAAAAAGAATGCGCCTATTACCAAGATCCATCGCATGAGCGGCCTCCGTTGCTGGGCATTGATTGTCTACTGCAATCCTGAACCATCCTGAAGACTAGACTACCTGATTCAGCGACAATCGTGTGAATTGAACGAGTTGTTCATCCAGAGTAATCTAGTTGGATTAGCAGGTGTTGGTTCGAGACATCTATGATGTTGCTGAGTCGTTATTTTAAAGGGAGGAAGTCATGCCGTATCTGATAGCAGCCGCCATCGCACTTTCGCAGTCTCTGGGAAGTTCCATTCCGGCTGCCGATATAACACACGTCGATATCGTAGAGACGACCAAAAATGCGATCGAAAATAATGTTACCGATACTCCGATGCAAACCATTGATGCAGGTGGACACAACATAGGAGTTGCACTCGCACATCGAGGCCCTTCAAGCAATGTGGTTGCTGGAACTATCCATAGCGAAGTCACTGAAATCTACACCGTGTTGGCGGGTTCTGCCACGTTGGTAACCGGGGGCCGTCTTCTGAACCCAGAAGCACGTGAACTCACACCGTTACGCATGCTCCAATCTGGGCCAGGCTGGTTAGGATCTGGGATGGAGGGTGCTGTAACCCGTGAGGTGGTTGAGGGTGACATCATTGTGATCCCAGCTGGGACCCCACACTATTTTTCTGATATCGTGGAGTCGATTACCTACAGCATTGTTCGAGTTGACCCCAACCAAATTTTGACACTGAAATAGTTGTAATCATGCTGACTCGACGAGCATTTCTACAAAACACCATCGCTACGAGTGTCGCGGCACTATCCACAAAAACCGACGGATTCGCCGTTGAGGACGATTTGGTCATCGCCGGTGGTCGGGTGATTGACCCGAAGAATAATCTCGACGGAGTCCTAGACGTGGCCATCCAAGGGTCTCGTATCCGTGCTGTTGGGGCCAATCTTGACATTTCGAATGCGAGTAAAGTTATAAATGCCAAGGGTAGACTTGTGGTTCCAGGCCTGATCGACATCCATACTCATACGCGTTTTATGGAAATGCCGTCTATTTGTCTCTCCGACGGTGTGACGTCGTTGATCGATGGTGGTTCCCAGGGGGCGGATCGCATTGATGAAATCCTAGCTGTCGCCAGATCGGCACCAAATCTGGTGCGAGTGCTTCTGAATGTGGCGAGGACCGGGATTACTCGACCGGTCGGCGAGCTGATGGATCTTCGAAACGCAGACGTGGCCGCGGGT
>DODG01000107.1:4985-5592 GCA_003509065.1 Acidobacteriota bacterium | reverse complement strand
AGCCTTGTCCCAACCCAGCCTCGTCGGTCACATTTACAAAGCCCTGGTTTTGATCGATACGATTTTCCAGCAGCACTAGCGATGAGTAATTAGTATAGCCGCCGTTACCTACCATCATGTCCGGGTCACCGTCATTGTCGTAGTCAGCAAAGGATCCCACCCAGGTGCCGTGAAAGTCGGCGGGATTAAGATTGAATTCGCCAGGCAGAAAATTGCCGGATCCATCGTTCACATAGATCATGGATATACCGAAAGGAGGTCCGAACAAACGTCCATCGGTATCAGCCACGAATAAATCGTCATCTCCATCGTTATCAATATCAACAAAGGACGCACCGCGGCCATAGCCCACCACCCCACCCAGGCCACGAGGCTCAGCGACTTGCAGATAGAGATCAGTAAAATCTGAATTGCTAACAGGCAGATCATTATTATCAGGCACACTCAATACTTGCGCACATAAAGAACTTGCTAGAAAAGCAGTTCCCACACCGGTAATGTTAGGTAGGAACGCTCTAAAGGGGATGAAGTGAGAACGGGAATGCATGAGGGTTATCCCTTAATTATTCTTGAATGATTAATTCTTCACGGCGAAGCGTTCTTCAGC
>DODG01000107.1:2014-4595 GCA_003509065.1 Acidobacteriota bacterium | reverse complement strand
TCTGAGCTGGCGTCGAAGATAATCTCGCGCGTGTAAGGCTGGGTATAAGAGCCAGAATCATCAACTGTAATCTGATATTGGATTTGTGATTCGCCGGTTCGAGTCAAGCGTTCGACCTGTATCTTGTCTTCTGGTCTTGGCCCATTACCGCTTCTTTCGGAAAAATTGGTTGTTTCAATCACCAGCGCGTCATCTTCCCAATACCCACGGGAGTTGCCGTGCCACAGGGTGGTGTTCTTATCCAATGAAGGTCTGTCCACCAGAGGTATAATACGGGCATCATGCACCATCTCTTGGTAGATGACGATGTGGTCCTTCGATTGCACGATCTGCCAGTAGCTGTTGTAGCCGGAACCCAAAAATGGCGCACCGAAACTGAGGCATCGTTCGCCGAGCGAACGGTCAAGCCAGGAATCGGCGGGGTGTTCGCGCCGGTACGTCGTCCGTTCTCTGCTCGATGCAATGGCTTCTTCAGTACGCGGGGGGTACTTGCCATCGGGTGGATCTATGATTTGTGAAGTGCGTCTATGCACTCGACGGGCTGCCATCCATTGTTGGTCATAGCTGCCGGTGGCGGCTTCGCCTGGTCGGATCTCACCAGTGAACGCTGCGATCAAAATATTATTGCCAAATAAAGCATCACCAGGTTGGTTAGCCAATTCCGCAACGCGCTTGTTCAGGAATTCCAGGTCTTCGTCGGTGAGGAACTTTTTATCACCAAACACGTCGTGACGTTCCACGGGAGTGATAGTATTGTTTGCCCAAACGCCTTGTAAGTCCGGTTGGCCGTCAATGGTTCTTGGTGCCTGGTAAGTTGGGTCCGTCTGTGAGAACGCCAAGCTATTGGATAATAAAATACACGTTGTGGAGATTATCAAACTGCAAACTTTTATTGTTCTTTTCACGGTGCGATTCCTGATACTAATCTTGAGAAAGTTAAATTGGGAAAACTCTAAACCTCTCGGTCAAATAGTGCAAGTGAGTGGAGTCTCACGTCTGGCGGTAGATTTGCAAAGATAAAGGTTTTATTCTCATTTGTTTCAAAACGAATATGAACGTGAAGGGGATCATGATGACCGGATCATCACGCAGAGACTTCATTACAAGAGGGTAGAGAAACTTATGCAGCAAAAAATAAACCGCCGCCGATTCTTCTCTTTCGCTGCGGGCGTTACCTTATTTGCTCGGCCACTCGATCTGTTCGCACAGTCCTATGATCTGATTGTGCGAGGTGGTCGTGTTATCGATCCTTCCTTAAATATCGACACTATTGCAGATGTGGCGGTTACATCAGGTCGCATCGCAGCCGTGTCACCTAATATAAGAGCAAATGCCACAGAACAAATAGATGCGACAGATCGGATTGTGATGCCTGGGCTCTTAGATATTCATGGCCATTACGCTCAGGATGCGCAAGGACCCCACATATGTCTTTCTGATGGAGTGACCGGATGGGTCGATGCCGGTTCCGCTGGAGCAGATGGAATTGACGAGATCGTAGCAACCGCGAGATCCGCTCCGCAACCGGCTCGCGTGCTGATTAATATCGGTCGACGTGGGGTCATTCCTGAAGGTGATACGGCAGACTTGGCGCTGGCTGATGTTGAATTGGCAAAAGCCGCAATAGCTAGGAACCGGGATTATGTTGTCGGTGTGAAAGCACGAATGACAAACGGAGTAACTGTTAACGATTTATTAGTTATTCGCCGTGCTCAGGAAGTGGCTTCCTATTTCAATTTGCCTTTAATGATTCACATGGGACAATCGGAGTCAGCGATGAGTGAGTTGGTGGCTGAACTCAAACCCGGTGACATTGTAACTCACATGTACGCGCCACCGCCTAACGCCATTATCGATGGCAGCGGGCAGATTTTCCCCGAAGTGCTCGAAGCACGCCGCCGAGGCATCTGGTTCGATGTAGCTAATGGCCGTGTCGATCATCTTCGATGGGATACTTTCGATGCTATCATGGCGGCCGGCTTTTGGCCTGATACGATTTCCACTGATGGCTTCTCAAACAGTCGAAGTGCACCCGGTGTGGTGGATTATCCCAACGTCATGTCTAAGCTATTAAACTTCGGTATGTCATTGGATGCGGTCGTTGCCTGTGGGACAGTCAATGCTTCTCGTGTTTTTCCTTTCTTACGCGACAAGGGGACCTTAAACGTCGGAGCTCAGGCAGATATTGCAATATTGGAATTACGACAGGGGAGCTTCGATTTCGTTGATAACTACGAAAATCTGAGAGTTGGCACTCAACGACTATTTCCATTTGAAACCATCCTTGCTGGCAGACGTGTACCTCGAGCCTAAAAATTAATTTTTGTTGCAGGTACTGAGGCGCGTGCCAGATAGTTGCCAGGGCAGAGTATTTGGAACTTTCTTTTTCATACAAGAAAGCCATTGAGGATGGAGCCGAACAGACCGGTTGTGGTGATGTAATATACTACATTGGCAACTCGGTTCGTGGCGAAAACCCCTCTGCTAGAGCAGAAGATCGCTGGCACCGGGGCTGTGTTCGAGCTACTATTTAGACAAACACAGAGAGTAGGGATATGAACCTACCAAAGCCAAAAATACT
>DODG01000107.1:0-1607 GCA_003509065.1 Acidobacteriota bacterium | reverse complement strand
AGCGCAGAACCCTCTCTATCCCGCATAGTACAAATATCCGCTTCAGATACTAAGGAGGCTATTAACCAGTATTGTGTTGTTTGCCACAACGAGCAGCTCGATACGGCGGGCTTGAGACTAGATACGGTGGATCTGGCTAATGTCAGTGCCCAATCAGAGGTATTAGAAACAGTCATTCGAAAACTACGTACCGGGACTATGCCTCCAGTGGGAGTACCATCGCCTTCGCCCGAAGAGCGCCATGCCATGGTTGCTTGGTTGGAAACATCTCTTGACGAGGTGGCTGCTGCAAATCCGAATCCGGGCCGTACAGAAACCTTGCGCCGTCTCAACCGGACGGAATACCGGAATGCCATCAGAGATCTCTTGAAGCTCGACATTGACGCCAGGTCCTTGCTGCCTCCTGATGAAAGTGGCTATGGCTTCGACAATGTAAATGTGGGAGACCTGTCCCCCTCCTTACTTGATCGTTATCTATCTGCCGCACAAAAAATAAGTCGACTGGCAATCGGCGGAGCTCAGGCTTCAGTGCAGAGCAATGTTATCAGCGTACCGCCGGACCTTACTCAGGAAGAACATGTTCCGGGGCTCCCGATCGGTACGCGGGGGGGAGTGTCGGTCTCTTACACCTTTCCACAGGACGGAGAGTACGACATTCAAGTGCGGCTCGCACGGAATCGCACGGGTGACATTGGCGGCTTACTTAACGCTGAGCCCCAGGTGGTAGAGCTGCTCATTGATCGAGAAATCGCTGAAACTTTTATGGTGGTTCGGCCAAACGGACCGGATCATTCAGAAGTCGATAAAAATTTCAAAACGCGTATTCTGGTATCTGCAGGACCTCACGACCTGGGCGTCACTTTTCCAAAAACATCTTCATCGCTTTTGGAAAGCGAGCGGCAGCCTTTGCAGTCTCACTTCAATGAAATTCGGCACCCTCGACTTAATCCAGCGGTCTACCAGGTGACCGTGACGGGACCATATGCAACGCAAGGTCCGGGGGACACACCAAGTCGACGACAATTATTTGTCTGCCAGCCTACAGAAACTAGTGAAGAGGAAGCCTGTGCTCGAGAAATACTGTCTAATCTGACTCGGCGCGGATATCGCCGTCCGGTAGACGACTCTGACATCGCCGGGCCAATGGGTTTTTATCAAAAAGCACGCACTGAAAGTAATTTTGATGAAGCGATAGCGGCCGCTCTTAGCGCCGTGCTCATGAATCCGCAATTCCTATTTCGTGTGGAGCTGGCACCCGATAATGTGCCACCCCTCACCCCTTATCACATTAGTGATATCGAATTAGCTTCCCGGCTTTCTTTCTTCCTGTGGAGCAGTTTGCCCGATGAGGAACTGCTCGCTGTAGCTGAGCTGGGTGAACTGAGCAGTCCTGAAGAACTTGAGAAACAGGTGCGTCGAATGTTGGCAGACCAACGCTCGGAAAACCTTTCGACCAATTTTGCGGGTCAATGGCTACAATTACGTAATCTGGAAGCGTTCAGCCCTAATGTACGGCTTTATCCGGATTTCGATGACAATCTGCGACAGGCTTTCAGACAGGAATCTGAATTGTTTTTAGATAGCGTGTTGCGTGAAGATCGCAGCGT
>DODG01000231.1 GCA_003509065.1 Acidobacteriota bacterium | reverse complement strand
CGGTGAGGTCCTGTACGGGACGGGTGCAGCGATCTCTGCCGGTGCGACAGAGACAGCCGATGCCTCATCCGGTCCTGGGGAAAATCGGTATCTGTTTATCACGGCTGAATTTGAGGCGGATCGATTTTCAGAACCAGCGTTGCCGAGCAACATGGAGTTTGATGGCAAAGATAGATATGACCTGACGGATGCCGATCTGGCCAATCAAGCGCGACACGAAGCGCACACGACGTGGCAGTCTGACATGGCTCGTCGCACGGATCGCATCGCGGAACTCGACGCACGGTTTGCACCGTGGTATTACGTCATTTCGTCAGAAAGTTTCGACAAAGTACATCTCACGCGCACTGACCTCACAAAAGACAAGGCCAATTAGTTTCAACGAGGCAGCTGTCGTGATCAGGCGGAGTTGGGCTTGATCGCACTAGCGAAATGTAGCGCGGTGCTTGGCATCTCGTGGCGTTCGTAAAATTGGTGCGCACCTTTACGTTGATGCCCTGAGTCAAGATGCAGTTGGTCGCAACCGGCTTTCCGAGCAAAGTCGTGTAGCCACCGAAGTAAGATTGCTCCGAATCCCTGGGATCGATGTGTAGCACGTGCCACCAGATCGTCTACATATAGATAGTGTCCCCATGCCAGGTTGTAGCCGATGCGAAATCCTGCGACAGCGACAATCAAGTTTTGGTCTCGGAGATAGGCCAATTGAAAATCATTGACTTGTGCTTGGGCGCGCACCCTGGAGACAAACTCTTCTTCGTCGATATGTGGTCGCAGTTCATGCATGACCGGGTGACAGGCTAGGATGTCTTCATCGGAGATGGCTAGTTGCACGGTGGGTGTCAACGACATATGGCTCCGTTTAGGAATAATTGTAGAATCCAGCACCAGTTTTTCGGCCAAGAGTTCTGGCCTCGACCATTTGTCTCAACAGGGGGCACGGTTGATACTTATCGTCGCCAAATCCCTCGTGCAAGACCTGCATGATGTCCAGACACACATCGAGACCGATGAGATCTGCAAGGGCCAAGGGTCCCATGGGATGCTTCATGCCCAGCTTCATGACGGTATCAATAGCCTCGGCTGTTCCCACATTGTCCATCAGTGCATAGATTGCTTCGTTGATCATCGGCATAAGAATGCGATTCGCAATAAAGCCCGGACGGTCGGCAGACTCGACTGCTGTTTTCTCTAGTCGGTCGCAAAGCGCGGCTGCTGCCGCCATCGTTTCCTGTGAGGTGTGTTGACCTTTGACTAGTTCGACGAGAGGCATGAGGGGCGCTGGATTCATGAAGTGCATACCGATCACACGGTCGGGTCGTGCAGTCGTGGCAGCCAATGTGCTGATTGAGATCGAAGACGTGTTGGACGCGAGAATCACAGAAGAGCCAACAAGACTATCTAGCGCGGTGAAGAGGTTTTTCTTCGCATCAGTGTCTTCAATGATCGCCTCCACGATGTAGTCAACCTCAGAGAATGCTCCCAGATCCCTGACCGTAGACAGCCGTTCGAGAGTCGCGTCACGCTCGTCTTGGCGCAGGATGTTCTTGGATACGAGTCGCCCCAAGCTGGCGTCAATGGTCGTGCGTGCTCGGTCTAACGCATCAAGGACCGTGTCCTGCAAGTAAACGTTAAATCCTGCCTGTGCGAAGACCTGAGCGATACCATTGCCCATAGTTCCTGCACCGACGACACCAATTGATCGGATGGCAGACATGATGTTAGACAGCTTACTTTCGCTCGACGGCGAGTGTAACGCCATTGCCTCCCCCGAGGCATAGGGCGGCGATGCCTCGGGCTGCGTTTCGCTGGCGCATGGCATAAAGGAGGGTTGTCAAAATCCGTGCACCGCTCGCGCCGATAGGATGGCCTAATGCGACGGCACCGCCATGAACGTTCACGCGGGTGGGCGAGATTCCAAGTTCACGGGTAACTGCCACGGCTTGAACGGAGAAGGCCTCATTTAATTCGAACAGATCGACCGAATCGAGAGTCCAGCCTACTTTGTCAATGAGTTTACGGATGGCGTCAACTGGTGCCATCATCACGAGTCTTGGTGATACGCCACTCGTGGCTTGGCCGACAATGCGGGCTAACGGCGTAAGACCCAGCGAGGTTGCGCGGTCACTCGACATAACGACGACGGCTGCGGCACCATCGTTCACCCCTGGTGCATTCCCTGCAGTCACGGTGCCATCAGGTTTAAAGGCAGGTTGCAGTTTCATCAGGCTTTGTCTTGAAGTGTCTTCACGAACAGATTCGTCATGATCGAATATGGTTGCAGGGCCTTTTTTCTGTGACACCTTGACTGGAAGAATTTCGTCAGCAAACCACCCGCGCCGAGTGGCTTCAGCCGCTCTATGGTGACTTTCGACTGCGTAAGCATCCTGTTCTTCGCGTGTGACCCCATAGGTTTCGGCGACCACCTCACCAG
Source organism: Acidobacteriota bacterium (assembly GCA_003509065.1). The sequence continues at coordinate 2,267 of DODG01000231.1, read as the reverse complement.
TCATACCCATATGCCAGTTTTCGTGGGCGCACCACAGACCGTCATGAACCATCGCGTCCAGGAGTAATCCATTGCCGAGTCGAAGACCTTCGCGCATTCGATCCAACAGGTACGGCGCACGACTCATCGATTCCATGCCGCCGGCGACGGCCACTTCGATATCGCCCGCAGCGATACCTTGCGTGGCGAGCATCACGGCTTTTAACCCCGAGCCACAAACTTCATTGATAGTGACAGCACCGACTTGGGCAGGTAAGCCGCCGTTGAGGGCGGCCTGTCTCGCCGGGTTCTGTCCAAGGCCGGCCGACACGACGTTACCCATAATGCATTCATTAACTATCGTCGGATCGATACCTGCGCGTGTGACCACCTCTTTAACCACGAGCCCACCAAGTTCTGGGGCCGACAGATCTTTCAGTGCGCCCAGAAATTTTCCGGTAGGCAGCCGCACGGCACTAACAATGACTGAGTCAGACATAATTACGATTTAAGGTCTAGCTGTTCGTTTACGCCGTGGGGCTCGCTTTTCTACTGGCGCATCGACGACGAGCCCTTTAATTAAGGTGCCATGAAGTAGCCTTTGGAGTCGCGGGATAATCACGGGTGTGGCACGTTGAATCTCACGACGCCAATGCTGGTCGACTGCCCAGACCTTGAGCATACCTTCCTTGGTGAGTGTGACCGTGCTAGCCCGATGGATTGTTTCTCCAACGGCGGTCCGCCAGGCGAAGCTTAGCTTGGCCGGTGACATTGGTTGCTTTCGAAGCAACTGGCTGATAACTGGCGAAATACATGTATGTGCTGGAATCATATGACTCAAAAGGCCCAGTGATTGAATCGAAGATGTAGTCTTTAGATGCAAGGATATAATATCTAGAATTGTAATACCTTGATTCATAATTCTTGACCTCAAACCCGAAACACCAGAATTTATTGTGCGTATTTTGCTGGCTTCGCGATCACCCAGACGTGCAGATTTGTTGAATAGTGCCGGCTACACGTATGACGTAATGCCAGGAGATGTGAACGAGACGGTCCACCCTGGCGAAAATCCTGACGACTATGTCGCGAGGATGGCTCGTGCAAAGGCTGCAGTCGTTGCGGAAGATTACCCTGACCGTTTCGTCCTCAGTGCGGACACCGTTGTTGTGATTGATGGTGCAATTCTCGGAAAACCACTTGACGCAGAGCATGCACAGGTGATGCTGGAACAGCTGTCAGGTCGCATCCATGAGGTCTTGACTGGGGTAACGGTGTCTCATGGCCAGTCTGTCATAACACAGGTTGAGAGGACCCGCGTACGCTTCCGGAAATTGACTCCCAACGAGATTGCCGCGTATGTAGGGTCGGGGGAGTTTCAAGATAAGGCTGGAGGGTATGCGATCCAAGGTTTAGCTTCGCGATTCGTTGACCATATTGAGGGCTCCTATTCAAATGTTGTAGGCCTGCCAATTGCGCTTGTCGATTACCTTCTTCACAAAATTCATAACGAAGATGCTAGCGAAAGTGATGCGTTTTGGTTCTAATTGACGTTGGTGGATGATAGGGATATCCTGATGGCAACGATGATGCATAAATTCCTCAAGAATAAGTCCTTAGCCCTGAGCGGGAAGAGTATCCGTATTGGAATAACTGTGACTGCGCTGACGCTCGCCTTTGGTGGGCTGTTGTGGACAACTTTGAGTGAGGGAACTGCGTATTACAAGCACGTCGACGAGGTCATGGCTGACCCAGTCGTTTGGCAGGATAAGAATTTACAGGTGCATGGTTTCGTTGTGCCTAACTCCATTCAACGGAAGCGTCATAGCCTCGAATATCGATTCGAAATTGAAAACAATGGGTCTGTCGTGCGGGCTTCTTATGCGGGAATCGTGCCTGACACCTTTAAGGACGGGGCGGAGGTGGTCGTGAGGGGCAGGCTTGGACCAGAAGGTATACAAGTTATACCCAATGGAGTGATGGCGAAATGCCCGTCGAAATATGAACCTAAACCGGTTGCTGCGGAAATGAGCCAGTACGCAGGTGAATCACAATAGTGCGTACGTCGTGCTAAGCGTTGTCAGGTGGTCTGAGCACTCGTCGCAGCCTCATTTCAGATTAAGGTCTCGCGGATGGCTTCCCTAGGCTCCTTCATTCTACTCGCCGCATTCGTTGTGTGTGTCTATGCAGCTGCTGCGTCAATCGTCGGGGGACGGCGTCGTTCGACTCCTCTGATTGAGAGTGGCGTTGGAGCCTTCTATTTGGTCGCTGCGTTGATGACTGCCGCC
>DODG01000331.1:965-8586 GCA_003509065.1 Acidobacteriota bacterium | reverse complement strand
GGTTCGTCATCCAGAACGAATGAATGTAGTGATTTTTCGCGAGAACACTGAAGATGTTTATGCCGGGATCGAGTGGGCACGGGGCACACCGCAGGCAGAGAAAATTATTGAGTTTATTTCGAATGAGATGGGGCGTCGGATACGTCCTGACTCTGGAATTGGCATAAAGCCAATGTCTGAGTTTGCTTCGCAGCGGTTGGTGCGCAAAGCGCTCCAGTACGCTGTAGCGAATGACCGCAAGACTCTCACTTTGGTCCACAAGGGAAACATTATGAAGTTTACGGAGGGTGCCTTTCGGGACTGGGGTTACGAATTAGCGGAAAAAGAATTTGCCGAGCAGATTGTGACCGAGCAAGCAGTTTCAGCTGGCGCGTCCCGTAAAGGAAAAATTTTGGTGAATGACCGAATTGCGGATAGTGTTTTTCAGCAGGTTTTGACTCGAACTGATGACTACGATATTTTTGCCACCCCAAATCTCAATGGTGACTATCTTTCTGATGCGTGTGCTGCACAAGTTGGAGGACTAGGAATGGCGCCTGGTGCGAACATTGGTGACGAGATTGCTTGCTTTGAAGCGACACATGGCACCGCACCGAAATATGCTGGTAAGGACGTCATTAATCCAAGTTCGGTAATCCTTTCAGGAGCCATGATGTTCCGGCATCTGGGGTGGGGTGGAGTTGCGGATCTAATTGAGTCTGGACTTGGGCGAACTATTCTCCAGAAAAAGGTGACCTATGATTTAGCCCGCCAGATGAAAAAGCCCAGCAAGTTGAAAACTTCCCAGTTTGCCGAGGCAATCATCAACAATTTTTAAGACACTTCTGAAGGACTTATTTCTATAAGAATTACTAATTCGTGAGGGATGTTAGTTATGAATCGCAAAGTTACTGTCATCGGATCCGGTCACGTTGGTGCAACGGCCGCTCGAGGAATTGCTGATAAGGAACTAGCCGATGTCGTACTCCTCGACATACTGGAAGGTGTGCCGCAGGGCAAGGCCCTTGACATGCTTGAAGCGTGCCCACTCGAAGGGTCTGACTCTCATGTATTAGGCACGAATGATTACGCAGATACAGCTGGCTCTGACATTGTTGTGATCACAGCTGGTTTGGCACGAAAACCCGGGATGAGTCGTGATGACCTGTTGATGAAGAATCATGCCATTATAAAATCGGTTACCGAGCAGGTAGTTATTCATTCCCCGGACTGTATCATCATGCCAGTTACGAATCCGCTTGACGCTATGTGTCAGGTGGTTTATCGCGTGAGTAAGTTTCCTCGTGAACGTGTCATTGGTATGGCTGGTGTTTTAGATTCAGCGAGGATGCGGACGTTTATAGCTAGCGAACTTAATGTGTCGGTAGAGAATACTCACGTATTCGTGTTGGGGGGCCATGGTGACACGATGGTTCCGTTACCTCGTTATTCGACCGTAGCGGGTGTTCCCATAACAGAACTCCTTGATTCGAAAACGATTGATCGCATCGTCAAGCGAACTGCTAGCGGGGGAGCAGAGATTGTAAAGTTGCTAGGCACAGGTAGTGCATATTACGCGCCAGGGTCAGCCATCGTTGAGATGGTTGATGCAATTCTTAAAGATAAAAAGAAAATTTTACCATGTGCAGTGTTTCTGCAGGGCGAATATGGGATTCACGATTTATTTATTGGTGTGCCTGTCAAGCTTGGTTCTCAAGGTGTCGAGGAGATAGTTAAGGTTACCCTCAACGCAGCGGAACAAGCAGCCCTTGCGAAGTCCGCGGCTGCTGTGAAAGAACTCGTCGATGTGCTAAAAATCTGAGCACTGAGATTCTAGGACAAAAATTTGAAACTTCACGAATATCAAGCAAAGGCTCTCCTTGCAAGTCAAGGAGTGTCGGTGCCTCGGGGAGCAGTGGCGTTTACCCCAGGGGAGTCTAAGCAAATTGCTCAAGAACTGGGAACTGCAACGCTCGTTGTGAAGGCGCAGATTCATGCTGGAGGTCGTGGTAAGGGTGGTGGAGTGCAAGTTGTTCGGGGTATGAATGAGGTGGAAAGTGCCGCAGGCAAGATGCTGGGTTCATGTCTCGTTACCCACCAAACTGGACCTGGAGGACGAACGGTCTCTCGTGTCTTGATAGAAGAGGGACTTGACATTACGAAGGAGCTTTACCTCAGCCTTTTACTGGATCGAAGTCAAGAGTGTCTCGTGATGATAGCTAGTTCAGCTGGTGGGATCGATATCGAGAAGGTAGCAGCGGACTCTCCCGAGTTGATTACGCGGGAAAGCATTCGTCTTGAAACCGGTGTGTCAGATGTTCAAGCGAGACAATTATGCGCAGCTTTGGGTTTTGATGAGTCACAGTTCAACACTGCGGCTCAGGTAATGAGGGCTGTGTACGATACCTACACAACCAATGACGCGACCTTAGTCGAGATTAATCCGCTGATTGTAACTGGTTCTGGCCGAGTAGTTGCGCTAGACGCGAAGATCACGCTCGATGATAATGCACTTTTTAGACATGCAAATCTTGTTGAGTTGCGTGACCTAGGTGAAGAAGAAACGTTAGAAATTGAGGCTTCAAAGCATTCACTTAGTTATATTCGACTTAATGGGAATATAGGTTGCATGGTGAATGGTGCTGGTCTTGCCATGGCCACAATGGACATAATTAAATTCGCGGGTGGTGAACCGGCCAATTTTCTAGATGTTGGTGGAGGGGCTAACGCAGGACAAATCCATGAAGCGTTCAAGATTTTGATAAGCGATGAAAATGTCACTGCCGTACTTATTAATATTTTTGGTGGAATTTTACGATGTGATGTATTAGCTAAAGGTGTTATTGCAGCAGTCCGTGGATTAGAGGTGCGTGTTCCTATTGTCGTCCGGATGGAGGGCACTAACGTTGATCAAGGTCGCGAACTGTTGAAGGATAGCGGATTGAATTTTTCCACCGCGTCAACTATGGCCGAGGCTGCCGATTACGTTGTTGCACTCGCAGCGAAGGCTGAGGCCTAGCATGTCAATTCTCATCGATCAGACAACACGTCTAATTGTGCAAGGTCTAACTGGACGGGAGGGAACGTTTCACGCAAAGCAGTCGGCGGCTTACGGGACGGCGGTTGTGGGTGGAGTCACTCCTGGGAAAGGTGGTAAAACTCATGAGGGCTGGCCAATTTTTAACACTGTGAGAGCTGCGGTTAATGAAACGGGAGCGAATACTTCCCTGGTATTTGTACCACCGGCATTCGGCGCCGATGCCATTATTGAAGCAGCTGAGGCGGGCGTCCCTTTAATTGTTTGTATTACCGAAGGGATTCCAATTCTGGACATGATTCGAGCGAAGAGTGTCATTGATGACCAGGTCACTCGACTCATTGGTCCAAATTGTCCTGGACTGATTTCACCAGGGCAAAGCAAGGTCGGTATTATTCCAGGTCATATTTGCAGTAAGGGGAGCGTGGGAATTATTTCGAGAAGTGGAACCCTAACCTATGAAGCTATTCATCAGATAACTAGTTTAGGGTTGGGCCAGTCAACCTGTGTTGGGCTTGGTGGAGACCCACTGATCGGCACATCTTTTATTGATGCACTTGAAATGTTTCAGGTTGATGACGAAACCGAGGCTGTAGTCCTCATTGGAGAGATAGGTGGAACAGCCGAAGAAGAGGCCGCTGCTTACATCCGGACCGGTTTCGACAAACCCGTCGTTGGTTTCATTGCTGGTCAAACGGCTCCGCCCGGTCGGAGAATGGGCCACGCCGGCGCTATTATTTCTGAAGGTAAAGGAACGGCCGTTGAAAAGATGGATGCATTAAGTGCATGTGGGGTCAGGGTTGTGACCAGTCCTGGTCTCATTGGGGAGGCCGTGATTGAGATGCTGGCTGCTTGAGACCTTCACCCCATGGTAGTTTTGGCAAAAACATTTATCCAAAACTCACAAAGCGATGCCCAAGCCGTGTTATACTGAGTAGTTAGTAAAGGCACAGCACGCTCCTGCATGAGGTGTTCCGGTCCGAGGATGGTCGTTAGCTTCAAGCGGGTAATTGGGAAGGCAGCTGTCGCCGCTCTCGTGAAGGACAAATCTGAATGTCGCTCCCTGACGCTGCGGTCGAGGAGACCGTAGCCCGTATGACCACCGAACAGGTCGTCAACGATTTCAATATACAAATCTCTACGGTAAACGGGTCAGGTAGTCAAACGGCAAACCTCCTGTTAATGCGGGCCATCTTTCAGATGGGCATACCCGTTTCTGGCAAGAATCTCTTTCCATCAAATATTGCAGGTCTTCCGACTTGGTACACGATTCGTGTCAGTAAGGACGGTTACGTTGGACGTCGACGCGACGTAGATTTCTTGGTAGCTATGAACCGAGCGACGGCTCGAGACGATGTCATGGCGCTGCCACCTCGCGCCGTAGTGGTCTACGACGAACCGTTAGGGCTTAGTGGACTTCGCGATGACGTGAGTTTCTATCCCGTTCCATTTGACAAGTTAGTAGCTGAGGTGTGTTCAGATGCCAAGTTACGTCGGTTGGTGCGAAACGTCATTTACGATGGCGTTCTTGCGAAGATTCTTGGTGTAGATATGGCTCAATTGGAACTGGCCTTGAATCGACAACTAGGACGGAAAGTAAAAGCCTTGGCTCTTAATCAGGCCGCTCTCCAGGCTGGTTTTGAGTATGCTGATCAACATCTAACTAAGGAAGATAGGTTCAGCCTTGTACCAATGGATGCAACGCAAGGCAAAATTTTAATTGATGGTAATGCTGCGGCGGCGTTGGGTGCTCTCATGGCCGGGGTGACAGTGGTAGCTTGGTATCCGATCACGCCTTCGTCTTCGCTCTGTGAAACCTTGATTGAATATCTGCGGAAGTATCGCATTGATGCTGAAACTGGTAAGGCGACATTTGCGGTTGTTCAGGCTGAGGATGAGGTGGCTGCCATAGGCATGGCTCTTGGTGCTGGCTGGTCTGGTGCGAGATCGATGACTTCAACATCCGGACCTGGTATTTCGCTGATGAGCGAGTTTGCCGGACTTGGATACTACGCAGAGGTACCCACCGTTATATTCGATATCCAACGTGTGGGTCCGTCTACGGGATTGCCGACGCGTACCTCGCAAGGTGACATTCTAAGTACGGCTCTGTTATCGCATGGAGACAGCAAGCATGTGCTGCTACTACCGTCGTCTGTGAAGGAGTGCTATGTGATGGCGCAACAGGCCTTTGATATAGCAGAACGTCTTCAGACACCAGTGTTTGTCATGAGTGATCTTGATCTAGGTATGAATAATTGGATGTCCGAACCGTTTGATTATCCTGAGAAGCCGATGGATCGCGGCAAGTTGCTGGATGATGAGGTTTTGAGCAAAATTGGCAAATGGGGTCGTTATAGAGATGTAGATGGGGACGGAATTCCGTACCGAACGATTCCTGGTGATGGAATGCCGACATATTTCTGTCGAGGTTCAGGTCATAACGAATTAGCAGAATACAGCGAGAGTGCTACGGACTATGAGGACAACCTGAAACGGTTGAATCGAAAATTTGAGACAGCACGTAAGTTAGTGCCAGGATTAGTGGTCGAGCGAGCATCAGATGGTCCAATTGGTGTGATTGCATACGGGTCGTCCCATTGGTCGACCATCGAAAGTTGTGATCAACTGGTTAAGATGGCAGGAGTTACTGTCGAATATGCCCGTCTGCGCGCGTATCCCTTTCATGCGGACCTTGGTGAGTTCATTGATCGTCACGAGCGAATTTATGTTATTGAGCAGAACCGGGATGCGCAGTTACTAAGCTTGATGCGTATGGAGTTGTCATCATCTCGATTGGTAAAGCTAAGGAGCGTATTGCATTACAGTGGTTTACCGATCGATGCTCAAACTATTACCGAATCTGTCCTTGCGCAGGAAGGGTGTGACTTGGACCCGACCGAGGAGTCTTGAATCGTGGTCGATTGCAGTTTTAGTGATTAGGTTTCCGAAGTGCGCGGTCGCGTTAATTGTGAAGGGTAACGATGAGTACAACAACACCATCACCTGGTAAAAAGAAAATCAATCGTATTGGTCTTGAGGTGCGGACATACCGCGGCGGAAAGACAACATTGTGCGCTGGTTGCGGTCACAATGCGATTTCAGAACGCATCATTGATGCATTCTTTGAGATGGGCGTGGATCCAAGCAGTGTCATTAAATTATCCGGAATCGGTTGCTCCAGTAAAAGCCCAGCATATTTTCTTGGAAGTTCACACGGCTTTAATGCAGTTCATGGGCGGATGCCTTCTGTCGGTACTGGTGCTGTGATGGCAAACAAGAAGATGGTTGCTATAGGGACTAGTGGTGATGGCGATACGGGTGCTATCGGAGTAGGGCAGTTCGTTCATATGATGCGTCGGAACTTACCCTTCATTTACATCATTGAGGATAATGGTTGTTATGGATTAACGAAGGGTCAATTTTCACCGACAGCTGATCTTGGATCTAAACTCAAAACCGGAGTGGTTAACGACCTGCCACCTATTGATACCTGTGCTCTGGCTATTGAATTAGGGGCGACGTTTGTGGCTCGGTCGTTTTCTGGAGATAAAAAGCAGCTGTTGGCCATATTAAAGTCTGCTCTCGGCCACCGTGGAACAGCACTGATTGATGTTATTTCTCCCTGTGTCACGTTCAACGATCATGAAGGCTCGACAAAGAGCTACGCGTACGCTCGCGATCACGATGAGCCGTTGGGAGAAATCAACTTCGTTCCTTATTTTGAAGATATTGAAGTGGATTACGAGCCTGGCACCACACAAGAAGTTCCGTTACACGACGGATCAAAGATATTGCTCAAGAAACTCGATGAAAATTACGATCCAACTGATCGCCTGCAGGCGTTAAGAATCCTACATGAGACCGCCAGGCGAGATGAGTTTGCTACCGGGATCCTCTATGTGGAGCCAGACAAGGATGATTTTATTGAACTTCTGAATCTAGTTGACGAACCTTTGGCTTTATTGCCCGCGGACCGAATTCGTCCACCTCGAAAAGCGTTTGAAGAGATGATGAAGAACTTACGCTGAAGTAATAACAACTACTAATCATGGAACGCACGTTAGCAATTATTAAGCCAGATGCAGTCGGCAATAGAACTGCTGGTCGCATTTTGGAGCGTATCGAAACTGCCGGATTCACGGTACGGAAAATGCAGATGGTGACATTGTCACGTGCCGAAGCTGAGGGTTTCTATGCGGTCCACAGGGAACAACCGTTTTTTGAACATCTGACAAGTTTTATGTCGTCTGGTCCAGTGCTCGTTCTAGTCCTCGAAGCACGTGGGGCAATCAAGAAATGGAGAGATTTAATGGGGGCGACTGATCCTGCTCAGGCGGCCTCAGGAACCATTCGCCGTGAATTTGGACAGTCGATTGGACAAAATGCTACGCATGGTTCCGATGGATTTGAAACAGCGATGTTCGAAATCGGCTATTTTTTCCCTGGTATAGAACTGACTTGACATTTACGGAACTAAACTAACGTGGGCAAGATACTTGTATTGATAGGTCTTGTTGTTACAGGTATTGGTGCTCTTATTATGATTGGCTTGCCACTTGGTCGCTTGCCGGGTGATTTAATCTTACGCCGAGGCAATTTTAC
>DODG01000331.1:0-552 GCA_003509065.1 Acidobacteriota bacterium | reverse complement strand
CAGTTTTGAGGCGACATAGGTCCTTTTCAGAGAACCAAATGTTATGACTATTAAATCCGATCGCTGGATTGCGCGAATGGTTAAAGAGCACGGAATGATCGAGCCATTTGTGGACAGTCAGGTCCGTAGCGGAGTTATATCCTACGGAGTTTCATCTTATGGCTATGACATACGAGTGGCGGATGAGTTTAAGGTGTTTACTAATATAAACAACACCGTTATTGATCCAAAAGCATTCGACCCCAAATCATTCGTTGATATTACTGCTACTGAATGTATCGTCCCGCCTAATTCCTTTGCATTAGCAAGGACGGTTGAATATTTTCGTATTCCACGAAGTGTTTTAACCTTGTGTCTTGGCAAGTCGACTTATGCGAGATGTGGCATCATTGTAAATGTAACGCCGTTCGAGCCAGAGTGGGAGGGAACAGCGACACTTGAAATTTCAAATACCACGCCGCTTCCTGCCAAAATTTACGCGAACGAAGGCATTGCGCAGGTTTTATTCTTTGAAAGCGACGAAGTGTGCGAGACATCGTATGCCGATAAGAA
>DODG01000280.1 GCA_003509065.1 Acidobacteriota bacterium | reverse complement strand
ACCACGCAGTCCTGCGCTGTCCATGGATCGTTGTAGGTCGCAACTTCGGCGATCGCACGCTGAAACGCGTGAAGAGCATCAACTCGCAACAGGCGGGTACGACGGGGCGTGATCACCATAATCTCGGCATTACTAGAAAAAGCGTTACGACCAGTCACGTCCGAGCATCAATCGCGAACGTCCTTGCCGTCCATGTCTATGAAAACATGGAAACCGCACTCAGCGTATTTCGACTGTCGCAACCCGTCAAGTAAGTCGTGGTCTGGGTTCAAAGGCCGGTATAACGTTCAGCGGATAACCAAAAACGATGAGTTTGTAGCGAAAAAAATCACAGTTGCAAGGCGTCAGAGGCCTCAATTGTGAGTGTGAATAGACGGTTGTGGAAATAATGTGGAAGAACAGCGGATGCACTGTGGATACGCTGATGACATAAATTTTCTTTCTTCAGGAACGCTCCAAAAATTATTCAATCCTGAACACAGTCGCCATCTTCGTGCTTTCTTCCGCTTGATCTCATCGCTTGAATCAATAGAATCACAACCTCATATCAATCTTACCTTCATTAATTATGTAATCGTCGTGATCGTTCATCGTTTTGAAGAAACCATCAACGGGCAGGCTTACCTCATCGAGGTTTCCCCAGTCGATGCCAACACATGGCGTGCTCGATTAGCTCGAGTCTCCGGGAAGACGTCCGCATTGATGCCTTTCTACGGCCCGACACCCAATGAAGCCGCCTGCCATCTGAGAAAGTGGCTCAGAATCGCGCATGGTGAGTCCATAAATTCTATATAGTTAGAATAGAGACGCCGTACTGTCCTGAATGGGCGCATGCGGTGCCCTTTTAATTTGGTTTACAGGAGGGAACCATGACTCGCCTGCTACTAATCGTTGTATTGGGCTTGCTCTCTGCATCGAAGCCGCTGGCTTCCGAGTTCGGCCAAGACGTGCCGAGTGTGCTGCTAATCGCAACAGGTGGAACGATTTCTAACCAGAGCGGCGGTCGCCTAACTGCTGGTGAATTATTGAACCAAATCCCTGATCTTGATAAGTATGCAACACCAGAATTCGAACAATTTTCCAATGTAGCTAGCAGTGCCCTCACATTGGAACAGTGGTTGCAGTTGTCAAAACGAATTAACCAGGTGTTCGAAACAGATTCTGCACTCGCCGGTATCGTGGTTACCAGTGGTACGGATACCTTGGAAGAAACAGCCTATTTCTTGCATCTGACGGTTAACAACCCGCGTCCAGTGGTTGTCGTTGGGGCAATGCGAAATCCAAGCACTCTGGGTTACGAAGGTGCCGCGAACCTCCGGCAGGCATTCAGGACAGCTGCATCCCCAAAGTCTAGAAATAAGGGCGTGCTCGTAGTCCTGAATAATGAAATTAACTCTGCTCGTGAAGTCACCAAAACTGACGCTAGACATCTCCATACATTTCAGACTCGGAGGTACGGCATTCTCGGAACGGTTGACCACGATCGCGTGGTTTTTTATCGGGAAGTGCTTAGACGCCATACAAGTGATAGTGAATTCGATGTTTCTTCAGTCGAGGTGCTGCCCAGGGTCGATATTCTTAGCGTCTATCAGGGGGCTTCCGGGGATCTCATCAAGGCGGCTGTAAATGCCGGGGCGCGTGGCCTAGTAGTCGCCTCAGCTGGCGCTGGAGCTACAAGTAGAGATCAAAGGGAAGCAATAACCTATGCCTACCAGCAGGGCGTCTTTGTCGTCGTCAGCACCAGAACAGGCAGCGGGCGAATTACCCCTAGGACAGCCCGAGAAGATGAGCCTCTTACTCAGGAGCAGCAACTTGCAGCAAGATACCGAATAGCGGCACTAGATCATGCACCATTAAAGGCTCGAATCCTGCTGATGCTTGCCCTATCGCAGACCAGAGACGTTAGAGCAATTCGAAGAATGTTTGAAGAATACTGAAACTCGTGAAGAGCACACGAGTCGTGGAGTGAAATGGTGGACCAGACGGGGGTCGAACCCGTGACCTCGTGAATGCCATTCACGCGCGCTCCCAACTGCGCCACTGGCCCACAGTAATTGACCTGCAGGGCCACAATTCTAATCGAGTGATAGCACTTAGATCAACGGCGCCAACGCTTCTTAGGCTGGCTTTCTGCCAAATATTCGCTCGTAATCACCTGGGGTGTCGATATCAGTAAACGCACCTTCGTCATTAACTGAAACATGAATAATCGCATCCTTGTGAGCTCGAACAACAGCTTTCGCCCCCTGAGATTTATCAACGCCACGTAATTCATCGAAAAGAGATCGATCAAAGATCACTGGATGTCCATGTCGGTCATCAGCACCTGGTCGTACTATTGGCGCCCCAGTCTGACGATAAGACGCAAGTAGAGCAACTACCGTTTCAGGAGACACCAGCGGCACATCTACGAGCGTTACTAATGCGCCTCTCACACCAGGCCGGTCTGCGACCGAGAGTCCTACAAGCAATGATGAAATTTGACCTTCGGATGGATTCGGATTCGACACGAAGCGAGCCAAAGGTTCGTTGCTTGCAATACTGTTTTCCAAAATCGATCGGTCGGGTCCCGTAACTACGATCACATCATCAACGCCACCTCGTCGTAAGGTAGTAATCAGTCGCAACAGAAAGGTTTCTCCCGCCACATCGGTCGGTAAAAGCGCCTTGGGCTGTCCCATTCGTGCTGACTCGCCACCGGCCAGAATGATCCCAGGAATCATCTTTAATTCTCGCAATGAAAAATTAGCAGGTTTAACGCTAATCTATCGGGGTTGCCTTGTTGTACTCATCCCATAACCTATGAACGTGTTAGAATCCTCTTGTGCATCAAGTAGATATCAAAATTCGGTGCCAACGGTGTGGGGAACAGATGGATCTCAAGGACCCCATGCCAGATGGTCCTTGGACGCCTTGGCAATTTTGGACCTGTTCTAATTGTGGCCGCCATTTCCAGACAACCTATCCCCCGCCGAAGAGTGACAAGCCAAAAGTGCCGCCAAAAACATCCCAAGACTGAGCACATTAACAGTCCTCACTACAGTCTCACAACCTTCCAAAATCCAAGTCAGCCGTCGTTTAGCTGCTTACCACCTTCGGTGCCTTAAACTGCGCTAAAGTGTGCATAGAACTTGACTTAACAATTGGAACCACCTAAACTTGCCCCGTATTTGCTCCCCATCGTAACATGGGGCATCGTCGGATCGGAGGACTAGGGTATGCCAAGCGGAACCATTGCACGGCTTCTCATTGACAAGGGATTCGGATTCATCAGAGATGAAGGTGGTATTGAACACTTCTTTCATCGGAGTTCGGTTCGAGGTTCGGTGTTCGAACTACTTCGCGAAGGACAGCGTGTTGAGTTTGCTATCGAAGAATCTGCAAAAGGTCCTCGCGCTGGGGACGTCAAACTTCTCGAAAATTAACTTCGTTGATTGACCCTCCGGAGTTAGATTAAATCTGCTTACGGTTGCTTGCCCGTTAAGAACGGCTGCCGTCAAATCTGGCAAAGACGACTCAGATTCAATCATTTTCAATTTACTCCTTGGTCACATCTGCACGAATCATCTGGGTTTTTAGAAGTCTCACCAGAATCCCACATTAAGAGTTTCTAGCTTGTGTTAGCATCAACGTTTTTATGGAAGCGAACGGGGCCCGGTGGCCCTCCCGGTCTTCAAAATCGGTCGCTCCCCGCTAATACGGGGAGGCTGGGTTCGACTCCCAGGCGCTTCCGCCATCTGACTGGTTGCTAGTCCACTAGCAACCTCAAATGTTGTATGATTAAAATTCGAATTTAATAGGAGAAAAAACCATGTCCCGAATCGTTCAACTATTAACTATCGGCTTTCGGTCGATGGTAATTGGCGTCACTGCTCTAGCCTTCGTAAGTGTGATGGCTTGCGGGTCGGAACCTGCGGAACCAGAGCCTACTGAAGAAGCGGAAGAAGTTGAAGCGGCCCCTGAAGAAGCTCCGATGGATATGACACCCGGAGTCTCCTTTATTGCTCCTGAAGAGGGCAGTACGGTCAGTAGTCCGGTGACACTGGAATTCGGTCACGAGCATTTCACGATTGAACCAATCACTGATCCGCTTACAGTTCACGAGGGTGCCGGTCATCACCATATCGGTCTCGACACCGACTGTCTACCGGCAGGTGAAATCATCCCGCAAGCATCCCCGTGGGTACATTTTGGTGACGGTTCAAACACGATTGAGATGCAACTCGAACCCGGACTTCACCGCATCTGTTTACAGATTGGGGATGGTGAACACCGGACACTCGAAGGTATGAGCGCAGAAGTCACGTTCACCGTCGAATAACAGTTGCCAGTAAAATCATCTGGTTAGATAATT
>DODG01000305.1 GCA_003509065.1 Acidobacteriota bacterium | reverse complement strand
GTCTCAAGAGCTTCGGTCCAAGCTTTAAGATTCCCTGGCACACCAATCGACAAATAACCCATCGAACTGGCATTATCAACACTTTTCAAATAATCTGGGCCTGAATCGGTAATCGGCGTATACATGTCCTCGGTCGATGCGGCAGGTGCTGTGGCGTAGCCGTCAATCACATGCTGCTCACCATTGGCGAGCCTCAGGTTCATATGCCCTGCCCCAAATATACCGACCATCATCGGTTCTACGACCGAAAGGGCGAACAAAGCTGCAATTGCCGCGTCAATGGCATTACCACCCGCAAGGAGCATCTCGGATCCTGCTGCCGAACCGAGAGGATGATTCGACACCACCATGCCTTGAGAGCCAGATGCCGCACGTTTTTCTGTTTGAAATGTTGTACCTGCTCGCGATCGCCAGTTCGAAGTGGTCATTAATTCCTGCTAATTACTATTTGCTATCACCGGCCTGCGATGAAAATCCGCCTATGCGGTTGTATCTACCCACTGGTCTAATAAAAGCCTGCGAGCAACATACCCATAGAATTTTATTCTCTGAAAATCCATCAGGGTCGAATGAAATAATCGATCTGCTAGATATTGTGGCTTGGCCTTTGTGCGAATAAATTAGCTGCCAACACATTTAACAACGCATATTCACACAAATCACCCGGAGTCGAAATCTCAGCGCTCCACAGAGGAGATTCTAATGGCACAAATGGGAACATCAGCAGTCTGGCACGACGCCGATAAGAGTTGGGAGATGCGAGACCTCCCTATTCCCGAACTTGAAGAGGATGCCATCCAGATACGAGTGAGAGCAACCAGTGTCTGTGGATCAGACCTGCATATCTGGCGTGGTGATGGTCTGGACGAAAAAGACCCGCCAAGAGATCCGTTTGTGTTTGGACACGAAATGATGGGTGAGGTTGCTGCGATGGGCAGCAAGATCACAACCGACTCACTACGCCGACCGCTGAAAGAGGGGGATAGAGTTGCCTACTCGTATTTCTTCCCATGCGCTCGCTGCTATAACTGTCTCCGCGGTGAATTTGGCGCGTGTAAATTCAGGATGGGACGCAAACCACTTGAAGAATGGCCGGTCTGCAACGGCGGATTCGCCCAGTATTACTACTTGCGCAGTCCAAACTATGTATTCAAGCTGCCTGACTCTATAACGAACGCCGCAGCAGCACCGATAAATTGCGCACTGGCACAAGTCTACGAAGCGATGCACCTAGGTGGTGTTCGGCTAGGCGACAACGTAGTTGTGCAAGGCGCGGGTGGACTTGGCGTGAATGCAACGGCCGTCGCAAAGGAACTTGGTGCCTCCAAGGTTATTGTGATTGATGGTCAGAAACCTCGGCTCGACCTAGCGATTCAGTGTGGAGCGACCCATACCATCGATATGAACGAATATGGGACTCCGGAATCCCGGATCGATCGCGTAATGGAACTTACAAGCGGCATAGGTGCCGATAAGGTGATCGAAGTCGTGGGCTTCCCTGCTGTAGTGGAAGAGGGACTAAAAATGGTCCGCATGCGAGGAGTGTACCTCGAGGTAGGACACATATCGCCCAACTCGTTCGCTTCGATCGATGTCGCAGAGATGGTGAAGAATCAGGTGCGGTTCTACGGGATTCAACACTACGACCCATGGATCCTCCCAAATGCCATCGATTTCCTAGAGCGGACCTCAGATAGGTATCCACTCACCAGCGTGGTTTCCCACGAATTCCCGCTAGATCAGATCGGCAAGGCATTTGAAACAGCCGAATGGCTGGGCACCCAGAAAGGCAGCGAAGTCACACGAGCCGTGGTCACCCCATAATCACATCTCGTAATCAAATCCTTGTCACAGGCAACAAAAAGAAAGAACAACCCAATAACTTCAAATTCGAAACCTAACTTCTTAGTAATAATGTCCGACGAACATGGTGCCCAGTTTTCGTCGACATACGGTCATCCAATAATCGAAACACCAAATATGGACCGCCTTGCCGACCAAGGAGTGACTTTCGACGCAAACTACTGCAACTCGCCGCTATGCATACCCTCTCGGGCCTCGTTTATGACCGGTCAATACGTCTCAACCAACGAAATATGGGACAACACTAAGCCAATGCCGGTCGACAGGCTAACCTGGCCATATTTACTCCGTAATGAGGGTTACGACACGGCATTGAACGGCAAGATGCACCTTATCGGCCCAGACACGCTCCACGGCTTCGAAGAGCAATTAACCAGAGACCCGCACATCGAAGAGCCACTCGAGCACTTCCGATGGTCTAATGGAATCCCGCAAGCGACAGAAGATTGGTACGGGGTCAGAGAAGCTGATCATGGGGTCAGCCCAATGATCGAAGCAGACGACGCGATGGAAAAAGCAGCGGTCAAATATCTGTCCGATCCAACCCGACACGACAAGCCATTTGCAATGTGTGTCGGGTTCATAGCACCTCACTTCCCATTCATTGTGCCTGAACCGTACTTCTCAAAATACTATCCCGACAATGTATCCATGCCCAATCTCCCCGACGGGCATCTGGGTGAGTTGCCGCCGTCTGCACGGCGTCTGCGCCAAATGTTCGGACTCGATGGAGACTGGACGGACGATGAAATCGCTAGAGCACGCGCTGCTTATTTCGGTCTTTGCACATATCTCGACGATAAGATCGGACACCTTCTGGACACCCTGGAAGAACAGGGTCTAGCAGAAAACACCGTGATTGTTCATACGTCAGATCATGGCGATATGCTCGGTGAACACGGACTGTGGCGAAAAATGTCCTTTTACGAACAATCGGCAAACGTACCACTCCAAATTTCATGGCCTGGGAATTTCAAGGAAGGTCTACGTATTGGCCAGGCAGTTTCCAATGTAGACGCGGTAGCAACGATCCTTGATTTAGCAGGAGTTAAACTGGAAAAGTGGAATCTCGATGGCCAATCGTTAATTCAGGCTTTGCATGGCGACACATCTGAACTTAATGACATTGCAATATCTGAACATTTTGCCCACGGCACTGATCGACCTCTAGGGATGGTAAGGTCAGGAAAATGGAAACTTTGCTATGGACATGGGAGCCCAGTGGAGATTGAACTATACGATCTGGAGTCCGACCCGAATGAATTCACGGATCTTTCAGAGACTGAAGAACACGCACCGACCAAAGATAGACTGTTGAAAATCCTTCTTGATCAATGGGGAGATCCTGACAAATTAGCGGCCAAGATTATGCGAGATCAAGAAGATCGTGAAATCGTGCGAAAAGTCACGGGCACGGGAGCCATATTCTGAAGTTTGGTAACAGAACCGAACACGTGTAACAATTACCCTATGCCACCTGAAACTTCAGTTAGCGATTCGTTAATTACCGATCTTTCAAAGATCGTTGGTCACCAGTACGTAATCTGGAAGCCCGAAGACCTTTTGGTCTACGAATATGATGGTTCTATTGACAAAGCGATGCCCCAGGCTGTCGTTTTACCATCGACATCTGATGAAGTCTCAGAAATTGTTCGCACTGCCAACAGGCACGGAGCATACATAGTGGCACGTGGCGCAGGTACCAGCCTCTCAGGAGGAGCTGTAGCCCTTCGCAACTCCGTTATTATCGCCCTAACACGCCTGACGAAACTCATAGAAGTCGATCCTGAAAATCGCGTCGCTATTGTCGAGCCTGGCATGATCAACCTCCATCTGTCTGAAAAAGTCAGCCATCTTGGACTTTTCTACGCACCCGACCCTGCTAGTCAGAAGACCTGTACTATCGGCGGCAACATAGGTGAAAACGCAGGTGGTCCGCATTGTCTGGCATTAGGGGTGACAACAAATCATGTACTTGGCCTCGAGGTTGTTCTAGCTGATGGTTCTCTCACATGGTTTGGCGGAACCGAGCGGGAATCAACCGGATACGACCTGAGAGGGGTATTTGTAGGTTCAGAAGGCACGCTTGGAATAGTAACTAAAATCGCGGTTCGTCTTCTTCCAAAACCAGAACTCATCCACAGCATGCTGGCGGCCTTCACAACTATGGACGCTGCTTCCAACACCGTCTCTGAAATCATCGCCGAAGGAATGGTGCCATCAGCACTCGAAATGATGGACCGTAATACGATCGACGCAGTTGAACCGTTCTATCATCCCGGTTACCCAGTTGAAGCCCAAGCCGTCCTCATTGTCGAAGTTGACGGACTTAAAGAATCGGTTGAAGAACAAACCGAAGCCATTATCGAAATCTGCAATAAAAACGGCGCGATGGAAATTCGCGAAGCCAATGATGAAGAAAGCAGAACCAAGCTCTGGGAAACTCGAAAGGGTGCAATTGGTGCTTACGGATCGATCGCCCCAACCTATTATCTCGTAGATGGTGTTGTACCTCGCACAAAGTTGCGTGAGGTACTACGACAGGTTGATCAAATTGCAGCCGAACTCCAAATTACCGTCGCAAATGTATTTCACGCGGGTGACGGAAATATTCACCCCGCAATATTATTCAACGAACGAAATCCAGAAGAGGTCAAGCAAGCCATACTCGCAGGATCCCGAATTCTGGAAGCTTGTGTCGCCGCAGGTGGTGCCTTGTCGGGAGAGCACGGGATAGGGATAGAAAAACAAGCATATATGCCGTTAGTCTTCAATGAAGACGATCTAGAAGCTATGAGTGGCCTGCGTAAAGCCTTCATAGGTGAATCACCCGATAAAGCACCTATCGATGTCCCATCACTAGAAGAACGATTTAACCCAGGCAAAGTATTCCCGGGCGGTGCGGTGCACGGTGAAGCATACGGAATCACAGATAAGTCATTCCGGCCCACGGGTACACAAGACTGGCAGTAAATACGAGCGGATAAACAAATCAGCTATCAGGTTTTTCGCTAGACTGTGTGACTCTGGGATTAATCTTTATCTTCCCCTGCCTGAACGGCCGAAGCCGATACTTATTGAAAATAGGTTTGCGGCAGAATGAAGGCAGTAGAAGTCGTAGATATAGCCTATTTTTTGTTGCCGAATCATATTAATTCACTCTAGTAGTTAGCTAAGCAGAACGCCAATTTCATCCATCATGGAGTAAAAACATTCCTATCGAATATGTAAAACTAGGACGCACCGGCACAAAGGTGTCGAACATCTGCCTCGGTACCGACAACTACGGTAACGCATGGGGATGCGACGAGCCGACCGCACACAAAATCCTTGGAATGGCACTGGATGGTGGAATCAATTTCGTCGACACGTCAGATTCCTACAACGAAGGTCGCTCAGAATCGATGATCGGAAACTATCTGACCAGTTCACGACGACGAAATAATGTTGTACTAGCAACAAAGTACCGTTCAGCAGTAGGAGCTGGCGTGAATGATATCGGTGCCTCGAGATACCACATCGTTCGTGCAGTCGAAGAATCGCTTCGGAGGCTCCGAACCGATCGTATCGATCTGCTCTACTGCCATTCGTGGGATGAAGAGACCCCGATCGAAGAAACTCTGCGCGCAGTCGATGACTTGATCCACCAAGGCAAAGTCGTTTACGCCGGAGCCTCCAATTTCCCCGCGTGGGTCTTAGCCAGAAGTCTCTGGGCATCGGATGTGCGCAACTTGTACCGATTCGAGGCGATCCAAAGTGTTTTCAACATCCTGCAGCCTGGATTAGGGCGGGAAATGATTCCCTTCGCAGCCGACCACGAGCTTGCTGTAATCCCTTACTCACCATTGGCTAGTGGGATGCTCACTGGCCAGCATGGAAACAGTGGCAAACCGATCGGCGGGTCAAAGTTCGGTGCTCGCGACGACTCAAAAGGCGGTGGACTCAAGTCTAGGTACTTCAACAAAGCCACGTTCAATGCGACGGCAGAATTAATTGCCATCAGTGAAAAGCATAGACAACCGGCTATTCGTCTCGCCTTGCAATGGGTATCGGAATTCCCAGGGGTGACGGCTCCGATTTTTGGAGCTCGTAAGATCGAACATATAAAAGGTGTACTCGAAGCATGGTCTCAATTAGCACCAAGTGAAGTAATGGCCGAAGTTCGAGCACTTGCAGACGAGTTCGAAACGCAAGCTCCAATGTCTTATCCTCCCAAATCTGGACAAGCCATGGGAACGCTACCATTATCGACCTCGATAAATTAAAGGGCAGAATACTTGGATTACAAAAGACTCGGAAACACAGGTCTTAAGGTCTCTGAATACTGTATTGGCGGGGACAATTTCGGAGGACAGACAAACGCGGAAGAGTCACTACGAATCATGTCTGTTGCTTTTGAAGGCGGAGTGAACTTCATCGACACAGCGAATTCCTATTGTGACGGACTTTCGGAAGAGAGCGTTGGGCGATTCATCAAAACGCGGCGTCCAGAGGTAGTTCTCGCGACAAAAGGTAAAAGCCAAGTCGGGCCTAACCCAAACGATGTCGGTGTGAATAAAAAATACGTGATGCAGGCAATTGACGATTCATTGAAGCGTCTAGGTACCGATTACGTAGATCTTTACCAGATTCACTCTCCGGATCTCACAACACCAATCGAGGAAACCGTCGAGGCTTACAACGATATTGTCAGATCTGGCAAAGCCCGTTACATCGGTGTATCCAACTTCTCAGGAGCGCAGCTGATCGAAGCGTTATGGGCACAAGACAAGAACGGATTCACTAAGTTCAATTCAGTTCAGCCTCGATATAACCTCCTTTACCGTGAAGCAGAACGAGAACTGTTCCCTGCCTGTCTCGACCAAGGTGTAGGTGTAATGGTGTACTCCCCGCAAGCTGGTGGTTTCTTGCTGGGAAAACACCGAAAATTCAAAGCTGAAACGCATGCAGGTGGACGATTTTCTGATGATTTCAAAGCAGTGAATTTCTACAAGAACACTTACTGGAACAAACCCGCTTTCGATGCAATGGAACAATTCCTATCAATATCAGAAAAATATAAAGTCAGCCCGATGGCACTTGCATTAAATTGGGTACGGTCTAACCCTGTAGTTTCCAGTTGCATTGTCGGTGCACGCACTCTTGAACAGATGAAGCAGAATCTCATCGCATGGAAAGAGAATGTGCCGACCGAGGCGATTGATGAGGCAACTACTATTGGGGATCATTTATGGGACACGGTGCCCTGGAAGCCGCAAATGCACATGAACGCGACGCCACACGCTCAGATTACAACCTAGGCCTAGAGAACAA
>DODG01000238.1 GCA_003509065.1 Acidobacteriota bacterium | reverse complement strand
CGATGGTGGGATGGCGATTTGACCTCCAACCTTGATACAAATCAGGGACTGCTAATATTTAATCAAGTTATGTCTCGTATTAACCACGGATAACATTATTGACAATAAATCCAAATCTTTCGGGAAAAATAGCATTGGTGACCGGCGGCTCACGCGGAATCGGCAGGTCAATCGCTCTGGAGTTAGGTCGTCGTGGAGCGACGGTGATCATCAATTATCTTAAAAATCATGATGCCGCTAAAGCTACAGTTAATGAACTTAAGATACAGGGAATTAAAACAACTCGTATGAAGGCCCACGTGGGGGATGAAACTGCAATCAATTCACTGGTCAGTAAAATTGAAGAACAATTCGGTCGGCTAGATATTTTGGTGAACAATGCCGCTTCAGGGGTCATGCTTCCAACAGATGAACTTTCAGCAAAGCACTGGGACTGGACTATGAGTATAAACGCTCGTGGCCCTTGGATGCTTTCCGTAGCAGCATCTCGGCTAATGCCAGATGGCGGTCGAATAATCAACATCTCAAGTCCTGGGTCGACCCGGGTATTACCAGCCTATTTCGCAGTAGGCGTATCAAAAGCAGCTGTAGAGGCTGTGACTCGTTACTTAGCAGTAGAACTCGGTCCGAAAGGAATTGCTGTAAATACCGTTTCTCCTGGATTCGTAATGACAGAAGCTCTGGATGCATTCCCGGATAAACTTGGTGTAAAAGATATTGCATCTCGTCCTACCCCAGCAGGAAGAACAATCACCCCGGAAGACGTTTCAAACGTCGTAGCAATGCTATGTGGTTCTGATGCAGAGATGATCCGGGGACAAGTGGTCGTTGTCGATGGTGGAGAAACTTTGCGACACGGATAATCTTGTTAACGGACCACCGCTGATATCCCTTCAGAGGCAACCACCGACGCGGGATTACAGAAAGCTTTTCGCACTAAAGCCAAACTCAAGTAACGTCCGTCAGGATTGGCCAATAAAGAGGAACTCGTAACAACACCTGCCAATATTGATCCTGAAGTAAGCCTGTCGCCTTTTACGAGCGGGGAATTCGATTCCAATATTTTAATGCTCCGTTGTACCTTGTCATAGGTATCAAGTCGAGCAATCACTTCTTGGCCAACGTAACAACCTTTATCGAAATCTATAAGAGAAAAAAGCCCCGCCTCTATAGGGTTCGTATGGTCACCATATTCGCAATCTGAACCGGGAATTTCATGCAATATTCGAAACAACTTAAAATTATCCGAATTGACCTCAACCGCACCAGATGATGCAAATGTCGACACCAAGTCCGGTTTAGATGCACTAATTACAACATCTAGCCAGGTAACGCCACGAGAGGTATCTGAGGAAACCGTCACTTTTGAATCGTGATAATCCACGTTTCTCACACTATCAGAATCAATGGCAAATCCTAGCACCGACGCCGCAACTTCAGCGGCTTTAGGACCAACTAATGAAATCCGTTCGTGGGAGCCGGAAAGATCCTTTAGCTCAGAGTCTTCAGCGATTGTGAAATAATCTATGGCCGAGATCGTTTTGGTTGGATCCGTTGAATCAGAAATGAGAATCAAAGCATTCTGAGAAACGTGAGCGACAAGAAATACGTCTATAACACGACCACGATTCGATGTTAGTACGGTTCGACGAGCTGTCCCCACGCTTACAGTCATCAACTCTTTAGTCGTGAGTCGATGGAGAAGATCCAAGGCATCTCTTCCGGACATGTTGATAATTGTCGGTTTAACCCAACGAACTATCGCACATCCTTTCTCAAAAGCGTTTAACTGATTTTGATCTGCATGGGGCATAAATTAATTGAACACTGCATCCAAAAAGTCAATCCGTAACTCAAATCTCTTACTGGGAGGATTGACCGGCATTAAACCGAAAAAGAGGTACCGCACCCGCAAGTCTTTGCAGCATTCGGATTGGCAAACTCAAATCCTTTGCCATTTAAACCATCTGAAAAATCCAGCACGGTACCGGCAAGAAAGACGAATGCCTTCTTGGGAACGTAAACCTCAACGCCGTGATGTTCTATCAACTTATCATCGGCTTCGGGGCCATCTACGATTTCCATCACATACGTCAACCCTGAGCAGCCACCACCCTTAACTGCAACCTTAAGACCAAATTTATCCATCCCTTTTTCAGCAGCGAACTGCTTTACTTTATCGGCTGCTTTTTCAGTAACCTGAATCGTGTTAATTGGTACGGAATGTTGGGGCGACATCGTCGTCATAAATTCTTCACTTGCTACGGTATTTCACTATTTCACTATATTCTCGCGTGTATTGGACTTTAGCGCAAAATTTTTGCCATAAAGTTTGTCTATAAAACAGTGATTTAAGATATTACGAACTACAATCAATACGACACTTAAACAAACTTCGCTTACATTACTCCTAAATCATACACATGACTGAAAGCTTCTCAGCACCGAACATTGTCATTATCAACACACGTGCAGCAAATGTGCACAGCGTTGATAAGGCTCTACGAAAAGTTGGGGCAAATCCAATCATCACCTCTGACCCCAAAGAACTGGCATCAGCTGATGCAGCCATTCTGCCAGGTGTAGGTGCGAGCGATTCGGTGATGATAGCGTTGAATTCACTCGGACTAACTGATCCGGTGAAACAGTTCGCTGCTTCAGGAAGACCACTCCTGTGCATTTGTGTCGGGCTACAGGTTTTGTTTAACAGTTCTGAAGAAGGTAATTTGCCAGGTTTGGGTCTCGTTCAGGGAAGCGTCAAACTCATTCCACGGGGAATGAAAGATAAACTTGGAAACAATATGAAAGTCCCCCACATCGGATGGAACGAAGTCCGTTTCAGCGATGGGAAAAGCGAAAGAAACCCTATTTTTAAAGGGATCCCTCAAGGATCCCACTTCTATTTTGTTCACTCATATCATTGTGTTCCCGATGAGCAATCAGAAGTCGCAGCTACCGCTAACTATGGGGTTGAAGTCTGCGCTGCGGTTGTCCGAGGGAATGTCGTCGGAACCCAGTTCCATCCTGAAAAAAGCGGTTCCATTGGTCTTCAAATTTATAAAAACTTTTTCGAGCTAACTTTATCTACTCAAAATTAAACAACACTCAGTCACTGGCAAATTGAATGGATATTCTCCCAGCAATCGACCTAAGAAACGGATTATGCGTCCGGCTGATCCAAGGTGACTACGAAAAAGAAACCGTGTTCGACGATGATCCCGTAGCTGTGGCTAAAAGATGGGTCGATCAAGGTGCGCGCAGGATGCACATTGTTGACCTGGACGGAGCCAAAGATGGAGTAAGAGGCAACAAAGACACTGTGTCAGCCATTGCAAAAGCTGTCGATATACCGATTCAACTGGGCGGTGGCATAAGAAACGCTGCTGAAGCCCGTATGATCATCGACATGGGTGTTGACCGAGTAATCTTCGGAACGTCAGCTATTGAAGCCCCGGATGAAGTTCAGGCCGCTGTGGATGATCTTGGTGGCGATCACGTTATTGTTGGCATCGACGCGAAGGACGGCTTAGTACAGACTCATGGTTGGATGGAACAATCAAAAGAGTCCGCTATCAATCTCGCAAACCAAATGGTTAATCGCGGAGTTCGGAGATTTATCTACACAGACACCAACAGAGATGGCACAATGGGACACCCAAATTTTGTTGCAATTACCGAGCTAAAGAACAACCTGCGATATCCTATTATTGTCGCTGG
>DODG01000243.1 GCA_003509065.1 Acidobacteriota bacterium | reverse complement strand
GGATTTGGTCGTAAGGACGACGTGACAGTAGAAATATTTGTTGCGTTGTTGGCGTGGGCTACTAAGCGCCCGGTTCGCTTGGCTTATACGCGTCATGAATCCATGCTCACCCAAACTCACCGCCACCCCACAATTGTAAGAGCCCGGGCGGGTGCGACACGAGCCGGTAAACTCACGGCGTTTGAGGGAGTTGCCTATGGAGACTCGGGAGCGTACGCTTCTTTGGGAATTTTTGTCATAAAGAAAATGGCTCTCCACTTGGGCGGTCCTTATCATTGGCCGAACTACAAGGCTGATAGTTTTTCCGCTTATACAAACAATCCCATTAGTGGACCCTTTCGTGGCTTCGGTGTTCTTCAGTGCGCTGTGGTACACGAAAATCTAATTGATCGGTTAGCAGAACAAGTCGGAATGGATCCTCTAGAATTCCGCTTGCACAATTGCCTGCGAGAGGGACTCTCGTTTAGCACTGGACAGATCATGACTGAAGCGGCAGGTTTGCCTGCAACTCTAGAAAGACTGCAGGAGTACATGGTTGAAAAAGAATTACGCTTTGATCGCACTTCACAGGTAATGACATCATGAAGATTCGAGGGATTGGTGTTGGTTCGATGCTCTATGGTCTCGGCTATGGTTTTGCACGGCCAGACTTTGCCAGCGCAGCAGTTGACGTTGCGTTCGATGGCAGTGTAACGCTCAGGAACGGTGCAAGCGAACTGGGCCAAGGCTTGCGGACCATTCTCTGTCAATTTGTTGCAGATGAGTTAGGAGTTCGCTTTAAAGATGTCACGATAGTTTCTGCGGACACGGAGAAAACTCCAGACTCTGGCCCGGTTTCCGCCAGTC
The DNA here is from genome assembly GCA_003509065.1 of Acidobacteriota bacterium. The sequence goes on along the minus strand of DODG01000243.1, from coordinate 11,449 downwards.
GGGCCACTTATGTGCAAGGAAACGCTGTGGTTAAAGCCTGCCAAGACCTCAAGAGTCAACTTGGAGAGATTGCAGCGGAGTTGCTTGCATGTTCTCCGGATCGACTCACCTTTGGCAACGGGCGTGTCTACGATCGTGAAGCGCCGTCCAGAGGACTACCATTTGCGAAACTGGCTGCGGAAACACACGCCCGTGGTAAACGATTTCAAGGGTACGGTTGGCACAAGATTACGACTCCTGATGTAGACACGGCGACATCTCAGGGGGATGCGTATGCTACCTATGCATGGGCCAGTCAGCTTGCCGAAGTCGAAGTAGATACTGAGACCGGTAAAGTGATCGTTCTCCGATTAGCTTCCGCGACTGATGCTGGCAAAGCGATTAACCCTAAAGGTGTGGAAGGCCAGATTGAGGGCGGTGCAGTGCAGGGACTCGGGTTTGCGTTGATGGAAGACATGGTGGTCAAACAAGGGAAGTTTGTGAATTCTCGTTTGAGTACTTACTTGATACCAACGGCAGCTGATGTTCCAAAGATCGATCCATTAATTGTAGAGGTGTATGATCCAACTGGTCCGCATGGTGCCAAAGGTGTGGCGGAACCAGCAACGATTCCTACGCCTCCTGCTATTTTTAATGCGATTGCCAACGCGATTGGTCAACGGGTTACTCGTACACCTGCTTCTCCTGAACGCATCCTTCAATTATTAGGCAAACTTGATGTTGTGGAAGAGGAACCGAGAACCCTGGAGGATGTTCCCTATCCAAGTCCGTAGCCGAGACAATCGGAAGAGTCTGATCCCGGTTGCTCGCAAATGAGTTTTGTAAAATATGAAACGAATAGTGGGCTTGACTGTAGCGTTGTTCGCAGCTGTAATTTCAATGACAGCCTGTACCCCCAACTCTGCAGTTGACGAACTCGATTCTAGCGCTGTGGAACCAATCCGATTTGGTGTTATCGCACCCCTCACTGGGCCTGTTGCGGATGCCGGATCTTATGTTGTCAGTGGTCTGCGTATTGGCGTCGAAAAAATTAATGCGGAAGGCGGTGTTTGTGAACGGCCGCTCGAGCCAATTATTTTGGACGGTAGAAATGATCCGCAGGAATCTGCGAATGCAGCTGAGAATTTGATAACGCGTGAGGAAGTGCCGGTCATTATGGGCGCTTGGGGTAGTTCTGCGACACTAGCGGTGATGCCGGTTATGGCACGTCATGGAGTCCCGCTGGTTGTGGAAACTTCTAGTTCGGTGAAGATTACATCTACGGACACGCCTGGATTCGAGTGGGTGCACCGCATTAGCCCGACGAGTGAGATGGAAGCGGAGGCCGTCAAACCATACTTGGCCAATGAACTAACCATGAAGAAAGTGGCCATTCTGAGTGTTAACAACGATTGGGGACGCAGTGCAGGTGACACCTTCCGTGAGGTTATCGAATCGCAGGGTGGTCAGATTGTGTTCGAGAACTATATTGACCAGAGCGTCACTGACGTGTTGCCACAGCTAACAGAGATTAATAGTTCAGAGGTGGATGCGATAGTGATGACTACCGGTGCAGCGCAGATTGCTACCATCCTAAAGCAATATGCCGAACTGGGAATGAGCCAACTTGTTCTGACTACTGGAGGGAGTAACTATCCAGTGGCTATTATGCACCTGTCGAGTTCAGAGATTGTTAATGGCACATATCACTTAATGTTCTATGTGCCAGCGGAGCACCATTTAGCTGGCGATCCGGTACTGTCGGAGTGGTACTACAACGCATACCATGACGCTGGGTACCCTCAAGTAGGCTTGGGCGAATCCTACCGCGGTTTTGACGGTGTGCAGGTCATTGCGAAGGCAATCGAGTTAAATGACTGTAGCCTCGATCAAGCAGGCTTAAACCAAGCACTGACTAGGGTTGAATTTGCTGGTTTGAGTGGTCACATTAAGTTTGATGAGGCTGAAGGGCACCAGAGTCGTCCAAATGTATACCTAGTCCGTGTTGACGATGGTACGCTGACAGCGGTTGCAACCATCGCGCCGACATTGTAACTACAGTTGTATCTTCGTAGGGTGTGATGCCTTGTGCTTGAGGCAGAGCACCATCATGAGGAAATAGTAAGGTCCTGACCCAGGGTGTTAGTGTAAGCGCAACCTCTACCAGAACCAGTTAACATCAAGATGTTGTCACTGTGCAGGATTTGAGGCGCCCCTTAAGATATTCCTGCTACCTATCATGGTCGGCTTCCTACAACATCTTCTCAACGGCCTGTTAATCGGCGGCATTTATGCCCTCATGGGCATTGGTCTCACGCTGATCTTTGGCGTGATGAATGTCGTGAATTTCGCACACGGTCAGTTTTACATGTTAGCCGCGTTTTCGGTGTACACAATTTTTACCCTTACTGGCGTACCGTACCCGATGGCTCTCATCATTTCGGCCTTACTCGTTGGACTTTTAGCCGCCATCATTGAACGTTTATTACTGAAGCCAATCCGGAACGAGCCCATTGATGTGTCCATGCTCGCTACGATCGGCCTTTCCATTTTCTTGGCGAATATGGCACAGATTATCTGGGATCCTACTCCTAAGGATATAGGCCTGCCGTTTCCTCTTCTTGGCATTCAGGTTGGGCCTATCAGTCTTACGCCTATCAGGGTCTTTGTGCTGGGTTCGGCGCTTTTGATCATCGTTGCCTCGCATCTTTTTTTGCAACGGACCAAAGTAGGTAAGGCGATTCGGGCGACATTCCAAGATCGAGAGGCTGCGGCCTTGATGGGCGTCAACATCGATTTTATTAACACGTTTACATTTAGCTGGGGTGCGGGCATCGCAGCACTTGCCGGCGGTCTACTTGCACCAATCTTTCAAGTCTTTCCAACGATGGGGGCCATTGTCACTGCCAAATCGTTTGCAGTGGTTATTGTTGGTGGCTTGGGAAGTTTTCCCGGCGCCATTTTGGCTGGCTTACTCTTGGGGGTAGCTGAGAGTCTAGGAGCAGCGTATATCTCGTCGGGATATCGTGATGCCATTGCATTCATCCTCATCATTGTCGTGCTTCTTCTCAGACCCACTGGTCTCCTTGGAAAAGAGGGACGAGTCGGATGACACGACCAAAGGAACAGGTAATAAGACCAATTCAGTATTCAATGCTGGTCGTGCTTGCAGTAGCATTGATAGCGCCGCAGGTTGTTGACGATCAGTTCGTTGTTCGACTAGCAATCCAGGCAGGCGTGTTCATCTTGCTTGCCTCCGCTCACAATCTTTTGATGAAAGTTGGCCTGTTATCGCTTGGTCCTGTCGCCTTCTATGGTCTGGGAGCCTACGTTTCAGCGATTCTTACCACGCGATACGAAGTTTCGTTTCTACTTGCATTTTTGGCTGCTGGTATAGCGGCGACGGTTGCCGGGTGGATTATCGGTCGGTTGACATTGAGACTGCGAACCGCTTATTTCGTTTTGGTCACTCTTGGGTTCGCTGAATGTTTCCGGCTCGTAGCTCTCAACTGGATCGAAGTAACAAATGGCCCAATGGGTATCGCTGCAATCCCTCCGCCGGCTCCTTGGTTCACGGGATACCTCCCTTACTACTATTTCATTTTACTGCTCGTTGCGCTGGTACTCTTCGGCCTGTACTGCATAGAGCACAGTACGATCGGGCGAGGTATGCTCGCTCTTCGAGAGAACGAAATGTTAGCCCAGTCTGTTGGTATTTCCAGCTTTCGGTACATGATGCTCGCGGCTTTGCTTAGCTCGTTCATTATGGGTTTAGCGGGAAGCTTCTATGCGCACTTCTTCCAATTTCTTGGCCCAGAGATCTTAGTATTTGATTTAACCATCACGATTGTAGTGATGGTCATTGCTGGTGGACGTGCAACCTTGGCAGGACCAGTGCTTGGCGCGATTCTTTTTACTGTCCTGCCTGAACTTTTGCGCACCGCCCAAGAGTGGCGCATGGCAATTTTCGGCTTGCTGCTCATGATCATCATGTTATTCATGCCAGACGGCATCTTTCCGACGTTGAATCGGCTGGCGCTGCGTTTAATCAGGGATCGCCTGCAGCGAAGACCGCAAACAGACGCTATCTCGACCGCAGACTCAGAGTTACAGGTTCTGACGGAGAGGAAACTGACTCTGAATAATGAATTACACAAAGCCCTTTCAGGTACTTTTGTCACAGATGGTTCTCATCTGTCTCGTTCCAATCATGTCGGTTCTAGGGTGAGACTTCGTGATCGTTCAGAATCTTTATTAGTCTCCAAAGATCTGTGCGTCTATTTTGGTGGCGTTCATGCTGTGGAGCGTGTTGATCTGGAGGTGAAGGCTGGTGAAGTCCTTGCCATTATCGGGCCAAATGGGGCGGGCAAGACAACGATGCTAAATGCAATCACCGGTTTTGGGCCTATTACGTCTGGCAAGATCTGGTATCAAGACAAGATTCTTAATAAGCTCCAGCCGGATGAACTGGCGCGTCAGGGGATCGTGCGCACCTTTCAACAAACTAGTCTTTTTCTGAAGGTGTCAGTGCGTGACAATCTGGTTTTGGCACATACGGGATCAGAACAAGCCACACTCTACACCAGCCTGTTTCGTCGCGATTTATCAAGACAAATTCAGCAAGAAGCCGAAGTAGTGGCCGACTGCATTCTAGAATTTATTGGTTTAAAATCGTACGGAGCCCTTCGAGCAGGCAAACTGCCTTACGGGAGTCAGCGTTTACTGGAACTGGGCATTGCACTTGCGTCTCAGCCTCAGCTGCTGCTATTGGACGAGCCAGCAGCAGGCTTAAATCCAGCTGAAGTCAACGATCTGATAAGCCTCATTGGTTGGATACGTGATGAAGGTATCACTGTCGTGCTGGTCGAACATGACATGAAATTAGTCATGGGTATTTCCGACCGGGTTGTTGTGTTAGATGACGGTAAAAAAATTGCTGAAGGATCCCCCGACGAGATTCGCACGGACGATCGTGTCATTGAAGCCTATTTGGGAAAGCGCAGTGAGCATGCTCCAAATATCGAAAGTTGATGTTTATTACGGCAATGTCCATGCTCTCAAAGATGTGACATTGCATGTGAATGAAGGGGAACTTGTCACATTAATTGGTGCCAATGGTGCCGGTAAATCGACCGTGCTTAAAACGCTGTCTGGTTTGGTAGAACCTCGGCATGGAGAGATCACGTTTTTGGGTCAGAGAATCGACGGCAGGTCAGTCGCAGAAATTGTGCGACGAGGTCTTGTTCACTGCCCTGAAGGCCGCCGAGTCTTTCCCGACATGACCATCGGTGACAATCTCGACATGGGAGCGTATAGCCGATCCGATAAAGACCAGATTACGGCAGATAAGACACGTGTCTTCGATCTCTTTCCGATATTAAAAGAGCGTTTTCATCAACGAGCCGGCAATTTATCTGGTGGTGAACAACAGATGCTTGCTATTGGTCGCGCGTTACTTGCGCGGCCACGACTACTCATGCTTGATGAGCCGTCACTTGGACTTGCCCCCATACTTGTAGAACAGATTGCCGAAATTATTCGAGCACTGCATTTAAGGGGGACCACTATTTTGCTCAATGAGCAAAATGCGGAATTGGCACTTCGACTTGCAGATCGCGGCTACGTCTTGGAAACAGGGCGCGTCGTGTTAGAAGGATCTAGTAAGGATTTATTCCAGAACGAACATGTCAAAAAAGCCTATCTTGGTGGCTGACAAAGTCTAACTCGCTCTTTCGGGCGGGCAATAAACAGGTAGTGGCGTCTCAGATTTAGTTAATAAATAGGGTCTTCTGAAACCCCAACACGATTCGCCCAAGTGTTATACAAAGCAATAAGGGCGCCTTTTTCTGTTAAGTGTTGATCAGCGAGATTATTGAGCTCACTGCGGTCAGTCTTGAGATCATAGAGTTCCCAATCGCCGCCGCGGGTGGCGACCAGTTTCCAGCGTTCCGATCGTACTGCTCGATTTCCTTCATGTTCCCAAAACAGTGACTCCGGCTGAAGAGGTTTTCCATGAAACGCGGGAAGTAAGCTCCGGCCTTCCATTGGGTGAATCGGTACGCCCTTCCACTCCGTCGGATACGTAGCACTCGCGGCATCGACAGCTGTAGCCATTAGATCGAGCACGCTGCCAACCTCGCTCAGAACAAGACCTCCGTCGGGGATTCTGCTAGGCCAGTGAACAATAAAAGGTGCGACGATACCACCCTGATGTGTCCACCATTTGTATTGTCTCAACGGTGTATTGCTCACGTTTGCCCATCCTGGGCCATAACTCATGTAGGTTGCTTCTGGGCCTGGCAGTACCCCAGTGTTCTCGTTGCCAACAACCACTGGATTGCCCTGACGCGTTTCGCGGGCCATCCAAATGCCGCGCCACTCGTCGGTTAAGACCTCATCACAACCTCCGTTATCGCTTAAGAAGAGGAGCAGGGTGTTTTCCAGTTGGCCGGTTTCGCCTAGTGCATCCAGCAGGTGACCAATATTCTGGTCCATCCGATCGATCTGCGCCGCATAGACTTCCATTGCTCGCCGGTACCAGATTCGTTCTTGTTCGGTGAGGTCCTCCCAGGCGGGGACGGTTTCGTCTGGTGGACTGAGTTGCCACGTGTTATCGATAAGTCCCATTTCCCGTAGGCGTTGATACCGTGCCACCCGTACTGGTTCCCAGCCTTCGTCGTACATCCCACGATATTTCTCAATATCTTCTTCCAACGCGTGTAGCGGCCAGTGCGGTGCAGTATAGGCAACGTAAAGAAAGAAGGGTTGTTCTGGAGTTACGTTGTGATGTTCTTTCACGTACTGGACAGCGTGACTTCCGATCGCGTCAGTGTAATAAAAATCCTCTGGCGCCATATCGATTGGGGTGTTGTTTTCAGTGAGTGTTATAGGGGCAAAATAATTACCCGCACCTTCAATAGTTCCGAAGAAGCGATCGAAGCCACGCTGCCGCGGCCAGTTGTGTTGAGAAGTTTGTTCCGGGTGCCATCCTTCGCGGTACGGTCGCTGTGCGCGTTCCCCAGTCGCCCAGTAGCCGGTTTGCGCGGTTACATGCCACTTGCCAGACATATAGGTGGCGTAGCCGGAGTCTTGCAGGACCTGAGCTATAGTGACGGACTGGTCATTAATGTCACCTTGGTATGCAGGAATTCCTGCATCGTACGTCATATCACCGAGGCCGGCCTGATGGGGATAGAGTCCAGTCAGTAGTGATGCACGCGTGGGAACACAGCGCGCCATATTGTAGAACTCAGTGAAACGAATACCGCCAGCGGCCAGTCGATCAAGATTCGGTGTGTTGATCTCGCTGCCATAGGGTCCAATGTCAGAGAACCCCATGTCGTCCGCCATGATGATCACAATGTTCGGACGTTTCGACGATTCTGCTTCCTGAACCTTAGTGATATCAGCACATGCAAATGTAATTACACCGACGCACATCACGGTCAAGGCGACTGCAATCCACTTCTTAAATATCAAAAGTGCGTTCGATTTGTGATGCATGCTTTCTCCGTTACAAGTCCTTAGATTTAGTTGGATGTTGGTAACCAAACGGCCATTTCGCCGTTGCCTCGATTGGCCCACGAAAAGTACGGTACGGCGAGCAGCGGAATTGCTGCACCCTCGCGTAAAACAGTTCCATGAACGACAACAATTCCTCCGAGCGTTTCTGGTTGGAACTCAGTTGTAAAGTGAGCGTCTTCAGGTAACAGGAGATCGAGCACTTGGCCGCCATGGTCCACTGCTTCGATAGCGTAAACGAGCGGGCCTCGCTGGATTGCTACCTTGCCGATGTTTTCTGCGACATCAGGGTGTGTTTCCACGCCGCGTGGAAACATGGGCAACTCAAGATCAATGATGTCTCCAGCGTTCCATGTGCGGTCAAGCACTGCAAAGCCGGCTTTGAGTTCAATCTGGACTGGTTCACCGTTGACCTTGAGGATAACTGATTGAGTCGAAGCCTCTACATACCGGTACAAGTCACTCGGCACCGGCAAGTTTCGAGCCCACCCAGGAATGCGAATGTGTAGCTTGAATCTTATGGGTGCAGCGGGTTCGACCAGCACCCGTACCGCGCCCTCCCACGGATAGCGAGTTTCCTGTGTCAGCCGCAAGATACTGCCCGCTTGCTCGATTTCGAGCTTGCTGCCGATGAACAGATTCACGAACACGGCGTCGTCCTGCTTCCCGTAAATGAATCCCGGCAGTTGCCCCAGCAGACGTGCGAGATTTGCCGGACAGCACGCCACTTCGTAGTAGGCCTGTCGCTGATAATTACCGCTGGATTGCAAGGGATTGGTGTAAAAAAAAGTGTCGCCATCGACAGCAACACCAGACAGTACGCCATTGTAGAGAATACGTTCCATGACGTCGAGGTAACGCCCATCGCCTGATGCCAGGAACAGTCGGTGGTTCCACATGTCCTGACCAATTGCCGCACAGGTTTCCGCATACGCGGTTTCGTTCGGCAACTCATAGGCTTCACCAAATGATTCCAAAGACCCCTGCGCTCCAATTCCACCAGTTAAGTACATCTTTGAGGAGACCACGTCTGTCCAGAGCGCTTCCAGGGCTTCGGTATAGCCGGGCATATTGGTGCGACCGGCCACGTCACTCATGCCGGTATAGAGGTACATTGCGCGAACTGAGTGGCCTACGGCTTCGCGCTGGTCTCGTACCGGTGCATGATCTTGACGGTACATCGGGTGATCGTACCTTGCCAGTTCATGGTCGGTTGGATAATCTTCGCCGTCATGAGGTTGCCCACGCTCTTCCAGAAAGAATGCAGCCAGTTCTAGGTAGCGTTGCTCGCCAGTGGCGTCAAATAATTTTACCAATGCAAGCTCAATTTCTTCGTGACCAGGAACGTCGCGAATGGCTTCGGGGCCGAACTCCTTGTCAATCAGATCAGCAAAACGAATGGCTACGTCAATTAGTGTCCGCTTGCCAGTAGCGCGGTGATGCGCTACCGCGGCCTCAATTAGGTGGCCTGCACCGTAGAGTTCGTGACTATTACCGTGGACATGAATCCAACGTTTCTCGCCGACGCCGTCTGCAGGATGGTCTGGATCTGCTGTACGGGCGGGAAAGAGGTAACCATCGTCTTCCTGCGCGGCTGCGATAAGCGCGATTAGTTCATCAACCTGCGCAGCCAGTTCAGGGTCTGACTGTTGTCCCAATGCGTATGACGCTGCTTCAATCGTTTTATATACGTCGGTGTCATTGAAACGGTAACCTTCAAAGCGACCTTCTTCGAGACCTGCAGCTCGTCTGAAATTTGCGATGCGGCCCGTTTCGATATTCTGTTGCATGATGTGCGGGATCGTGACCTGTCGGTTTGTCTCCAACTTGGGCTGCCAGAACTCGTCGTCGAGCGTCACGGCCATATAGTCTATGGGTTGGATGCGCCACGTACCCTGGGGTGGTAGCTGGAGGTTCGCTTCGTTGGGCGATTCAGAACTACAGCTGGTTAAGAGGGTGATGACCAGCAGTAGTGGAAAAGTAATCGAGGTCAGGTGTCGAGGACTCATAATGACTGCGCAGCCTTCCTATCCTGTGAAGTATAAATACGCTATGACTATCGCTAATAACACAGCTCCTGACGCCACAACATCGCCGGTGCTCCAACTGCTACGTGATTTACGACGATGTTCGTCGGTAAGCGTCCCGTAGGTTAAACCGCTGATGGCTGCGTAATCCGGTTCATCTGTCAGATAGCTCGTGATGACCATTGCCGCCACACACACGATCAGGATCAGGATGCTGTAGTACTGGAAGAACGTGTTGTTAATAATCCAAAGGAAGGAACCTTGAACGTAACCGTTTTCAAAACCTGGCAATCCAAGTTTGACGGGTGTGTCTACTGCTAGACGGAATAGTCCGAGCAAGAACCCGATGACGAGCGAGGCCAGACAACCAGAGCCGTTTAGGCGTTTGAAGAAGACTCCCAGAAAGAAGACAACGAAAATCGGCGGTGCTAGATAGGCTTGCACACCCTGTAGGTAGTCATACAACCCCCGCCCCCCCTGTATAACTGGAATCCACAGCAATCCAACAATAACCATTACGATCGTTGCGAGTCGCCCAATCCAAACCAATTGATGGTCGGACACACTTGGGTGTAATTTGCGATAGAAATCCATCGTGAAGAGGGTCGCAGATGCGTTGAAGACTCCAGCCAGTGAACTCATCAATGCTGCAAGGAGTCCCGCTACCACGATGCCGCGGACTCCAGCTGGCAGGACTGTTGCCACCAATAACGGAAAGGCCTTCTGGGCTTCTTCGCGAATAATCTCGCCGTTCCCGTCCAGTAAAACCTGCTGCATTTCTGGTAAGCGTCCGCTAGTAGCGAGAGCGAAGGCGATCATGCCAGGAATAATGAAGATGAAAACTGGAAGGAGCTTGAGGCATGCGGCAAAGATTGCTCCTCTTCGGGCTTCTTGTTCATTTGGTGCCCCAAGCGTTCGTTGGACGATGTATTGATCGGTACACCAGTACCATAATCCTGCTACCGGGGCACAAAACAGCATGCTCAACCAAGGGTAGTTGTCATTGAAATACCAAGCTTGACGAACGACACGACCCGTGACGTCGACGTCCTTGACCGGCATCCAGGTGCCGATGACCCCTTCAGGAACTAGTGGTTTCCAGAGGTTGAACATTTCCGAACCAGCGATCTCTCGAAGAACACTCCAGCCGCCGAGGGCATTGAGTCCGAATACAGTGACCAGGATAGACCCAATGATAAGCACGACTGATTGGACAGCTTCCGTGTAGGCGACCGCGCGCAGGCCGCCGAGTACGGTATAAAGACCAGTGAGTGCTATCACCAGAATCGAACCGATCCAAAAGCTGTCGAGGGGACCGAGCCGCATTTCTGGTAAAAGAACTGAGAAGACGATGCCACCGGCAAAAATACCCACGGCGATTTTTGTGAGCACGTACGCCACCAGGGAGATTAGCGATAGGACCCAGCGATTGATTGGACTAAAACGTTTTTCGAGAAACTCTGGCATCGTGAAGATGCGTGAGCGCATGTAGAACGGTGCAAGAACCCAACCCAGCACGAGCAGACACCAGGCATGTAGTTCGTAATGCGCCATGGCGACTCCGTCGGTGGCGCCAGAACCAGCCAGTCCAACCAGATGTTCGGAACCGATGTTCGAAGCGAAAATTGACGCCCCAACGATCCACCAACTCAAGTTACGTCCGGCGAGGAAGTAGTCGTCTGCGGTATCTTGGTTCTTGCGAATTAACCACCACACCAAGATAAACAGGCCAGCGAAGTAGCAAGTGACGATTACCCAATCCAACCAGTGCATAGAAATCCTTAACGCCTATTTAGGGCACTCTTAAAAGCTCGCACCGACGTGTCATTGTCGATCACCAAGAGTTGAATGCCTGCCATTTCAGCAAAATTTTCTAGGTGTTCGGAATGCAAAGCCTGGCTGAAACTTGTATGGTGAGGACC
>DODG01000144.1:6601-8652 GCA_003509065.1 Acidobacteriota bacterium | reverse complement strand
CGACTTGTCGAAATGGCTTCGTCACATCGTCAGGTGCCTGATCTTTATGAAGCGTATAATCGAGAATGTGTCCCGGTGAATTTGCCTGATTTTCTTGGTGCACTTTCGGTATTACTTGCCTTTGGCATTTTGGAGAATACTGAATGTCAAATCTGACACCCCCTTCGGGCAATCTCCGTCTAATTGCATCTTGTCTGGAACGTATGTTACAAGTAAGCACCATTTTCTGAGGGATGCACCTCACATGACTAGACCTTTCCGATTGCTGGCACTCGTGCTACTCGCCTCATTCGGCCAATCAGTAATGGCTCAACAGGGAGATCAGTTGGCTGTTGAGTCTGGTATTCCCATTAATAATGAGACGGTCCTTGTGGCCTGCGGGACGTGTCATGCAACAGATGATCCAAACATCTTGTCGCGCATTTCATTTCGTCGCACGACACCAGAGGGTTGGCAGCAGACCATCAAGCGCATGATTAGCTTGAATGATCTATCTATCGAACCTGAGGAAGCCCGTGAAGTGGTCCAGTATTTGTCTAACCACCTTGGTCTTGCACCTGAAGAAGCCAAGGCAGGTGCATTCGAAGTCGAGCGGCGTTTTATTGAGCATCGGTATGAAGCCGATCAAGACGTGGAGACCACATGCAGGGCATGTCATTCGTTGGGGCGTATCATAAATCAGCGGCGGACACGAGAAGAATGGTCGCTTGTGGTCGGTATGCACAGAGGATTTTATCCGTTAGTTGACTTGCAAGGTTTTCGGGAGACCGGCATGGTCGGACGTGAACCTGCCGACGAGAATGAGACGCCTGCAAGACGTCATCCGATGAATAGAGCGATTGATCATTTAGCCATGACCTATCCGTTACATACCTCTGCGTGGGACGCCTGGTCGGCAAACGTGCGTCCTTTACAACTCGAAGGCGCTTGGACTTTAGCGGGACACCATCCTGGTCGCGGTCCGGTGTACGGCCGTGTAATTGTCACAGCGGGTAGTAGTGTCGGTGAATTTGTTACCGAAGCCAGGCTCACTTATGCCCGTGATGGATTGTCGATTACGCACACAGGGCGCAGCATTGTGTACGCTGGATTTCAATGGAGGGGTAGTTCCTCGTTGGACGACTCTGAGGAGAGTACTTGGCGTCAAGTGATGTTCCTCGAACGCGACCGTCAGTCGATGTCTGGCCGTTGGTTTCGTGGTGCCTACAACGAAATTGGGATCGATGTGAGGCTACAGCGTGTGGACACTCGGCCACTTTTGTCAGGTATATATCCGAGCGCAATCATGCGCAATGTGGAAACGCACGAATTGAAGATTTATGGCGCGAACCTACCCAGCCAGCTTGGGCTTGCCGAATTAGATTTAGGAACAGGCGTTGACGTGACTGATCTTGTGAGCGTCAGCCAACATATGGCGATCGTTCGTATTGCAGTGAAAGACTCTGCAGCCATAGGTGCTCGTGATGTTTTCATCGGCCAATCCATGCTTCCCAGCGCACTCACGGTTTACGATCGAATTGACCGGATTACGGTTGAACCTATGCGTGGCCTGGCAAGGGTTGGCGGTATTGTTGTTCCGAAGCAACTCCAGCAATTCGAGGCCATTGCCTGGCATGCTGGTTCGGACGGAAAATCCCGCACGGATGATGATCTCGTCTTAGGTGTTGTTGAGCCGACGTGGTCGCTTGAGGAATATTCAGCAACTTATAATGACGAAGATTTAAATTATGTAGGTTCAATTAACCAAAGCGGATTGTTCACACCGGCCGTTGATGGGCCGAATCCGGACCGGCTAGGTAATCGCAATAATATCGGTGACGTCTGGGTGGTCGCCAGCGTGACACAGGATGGCGAAATGCCTATTCGAGGGCGTGCACATTTACTTGTGACCGTGCCGAATCATTTGCGGTGGGATTCCTGGGAGACTGGTCGATGAACGAAATTGGATTACGTGAATGCCACGCCTTCGAGGCTGCCGGACAGCAGTTTCTATATTTGGTTCCCAGTGCTGCCGTCTTCGCGCTGGATGAAACGTCGCAGGACATTGTAGC
>DODG01000144.1:0-6208 GCA_003509065.1 Acidobacteriota bacterium | reverse complement strand
CTGAAGTAGATAATAGCCTCATGGAGTTACAGCAGGTACAGGCTGTAGCAGAAGCGGCGAGACCGGTCGAGCCGATGCCCAAGATTATTCCCGTTTCGCCGTTTCCCTTAACAACTATGGTCTTGAACGTTACCAACCAGTGCAACTTAAGCTGCACCTATTGTTACGAGTACGGTGAGGATAAAATCGTTGAGACTAGCAATGGCTCTCAACCGAAATTCATGAGTGAAGAGACTGCCCGCGAAAGTGTCGACTTCATGTTGAAGGAATCAGGTGAGAACAAGGTAGCGTATCTTTCGTTCTTTGGCGGAGAAACGCTCATGAACATGTCGGTGTTAAAGTTTGCCATCCCCTACGCCAGAAAGCGAGCAGCTGAACTGGGTAAGCGGGTGGAGTTTAACTTAACGACGAACGCGACGTTGCTGAAGCCAGAGGTGATTGATTTCCTTGTCGAAAATGAAGTAGCGGTGACTATTTCGATCGATGGGCCGAAAGAGGTGCAGGATAAGTTTCGCGTCTTCCAGAGCGGTGTTGGTAGTTATGATATTGCCCTGCCCAAAATAAAAGAGTTATTAAGCAAGCATCGGACTAGACCGATTGGGGCACGTGTCACGCTGACGTCGCAAACGCTTGATATCCGGAAGATTTTTGATCATCTTAGCCATGATGTGGGGTTTTATGAAGTGGGTTTTGCACCGGTTACTACATCGCCCCAGCGTGACTACGCAATTGAAGATCATGGGTTAAATGACATGCTGGGACAGTTTACCGCCCTGGCGAACGAGTTTCTTGAGCACGCACTTGATAATCGCCACCATGGGTTTTCCAATGTGAAAGACACACTAGAGGAAATCCATAAAGGAGCCAGTAAAGCGTATCCTTGTGGTGCGGGATTAGGACTGATGGGTGTAGCGACCGATGGGCAGGTTGCATTATGCCACCGGTTTGCAGGGTCTGACGAACATTCGTTGGGTACAGTTCGTGATGGCATCGATCGGAAACGTCAAACTGAGTTTCTAGATCAACATCATCTTGCTAACAAGACTGACTGTCATAGTTGCTGGGCTCGGCCGCTTTGTTCAGGTGGCTGCTATCATGAAGCGCACACGCGCTATGGTTCGACAGAACATCCAAATTTGCATTATTGTGATTGGATTCGAGAATGGACTGACGTCTGTTTGCGTATCTATGGAGAAATCGCTGTACATAATCCAGAGTACTTGAATCGATTTGATGAACGGGTGACTAATGAAGCATCTCAAACCAATTAACCAGAAGGCCAACCGGATCCAAAGGCAGATCGTTGGAACAAACGAACGCGACATCGTTGCGCTTCAGCAGGGTGGAGCGCCTTTAAGACCAGATGCTCAGATTCCACTCGGGTGTTCGTTCGTGTTCTTCCCTGGGTGGGAGGCCGATGTCAATGGTGGCACAGCGGGACTATGCTCGCCGGTCGAGCGTGACTTATTTGATTGTCACCTTGGTTGTTTTTGGCCTGCGCAAGTTCCCGATCAACTGAACCATGCTCCCGACTGGACCAGTTCCTGTGCTTCGGCGCAGAAAGACTGGCGAAAGATTGACTTGATCTTTCCTTGATCATGCGCTTTTCACTGTGAGACCTTGTGCTTAGTTTGGATGGCCTATTATGCAAATCGCAGCGAAGTCGCTAGGGCTGCTGCTCACCTTAGTCTTCCTTAATGGGATAGCGTGGGCTCAAGATGAGTCACGCCTGGTTGGCGGTAACGGTACCCTCTACGTCGGGGGCTACGCGCATAAGATTTACGTCATTGATGAAGCTACTGAGGAAGTCGTTCGCGAGATCCCGGTTTCCATAGGTATGCCAAGACGTTTAGCGATTTCAACCGATCGTGAGCGATTTTTCATGTTTGACACGACATTTGAGAACTTTGAAATTATCAATGTCGCGTCTGGTGAGAGTCTAGACACTGTATCCATGAGTGATAGCAACACAACAGTGCGCATTCGGGGATTTGTAGTTGATCCTCAGGAGCGGTACGTCATTTTTCAGGTTCGACCGGCGACCAAGCTCATCGATCGATTTGAAATCGGTGCGATGAAGCTCGTAAAGTACGATTTGACGACGCATGCGGTCGAGCAAGAGATCGACTGGCCAAATGGTAAAGAAGTCGAGCGACTTAACATGCTTTTTTCGCCGGATGGATCGTTGCTGTACTTCTTTGCAGACGAGGTTGTAATTTATGAAACAAACAATTTCACCGAGGTTGATCGATGGGATATGTCGGAGTCTGGAGAAGACGGCGTTGGACCGTTTCGCTTTGGTGCACGCGATCAAGTTAATGAGGAACCCGGATTCTTTACAGGATTATTCACCGTTCCCTCGGCTGTGCAAGGCGATCGACTGATGGGAGTGGCCCGTGTGAATTTACTGGAAAAGGCTGTCGAGTATTTTTATACGCTCGGCCCGGCTACGGGCGTGAGTTTCAGTCTTGCACCGGATCGGACTAAGGCCTATGGACTGCTTTCTGAGATTGGGCACTCAGAGTTTTGGACGTTCGATCTAGAAAGTCGACGCTTGGGGCCGCGCAAACCGTTTGCGGGTCGCCCGCGGATGGCGCTCAAGACTAGTTCGAATGGAAAGCTTTTGTACATCTATCAGGCTGGACAGACTATTGATGTCTACGAAGCTACGACGTATCAGTACCTTCGCACCATTGACTTGGAAGCAGACATGACAACAGCTTTACTCGTGATACCACCGACTGGCCAGTAGTAAGGCAGTGGAAGCACCTAAGATACCAAATAAAATTCCTAACTTCTCTGAACGTTACTGATCTTGCTTGATCCTCAATTTCGACGCGCCCTGACGTACGTGATGCCTTACTGGCGTCGACTGATACTAGTGCTCGTAATCAGTTTGATTAGTACGGCTTTGTCACTGGTGCTGCCGTATCTATCCAAAGGTCTCGTAGATTCTGCCCTGCTCGGGAAAGATCCGGTTGGCTTACTACGTTTCGTTGGGCTTTTTGTCACGATCACGATATTAAGTTTCGGGTTTAACGTTGTGAGTGGCTTACGGTACACACGGGTTTCTGCGGATATTTTGTTCGATATGCGCCTAGCGCTATATCGGCATTTACAAAAACTATCTCCGGGTTTCTACGGGCGTACTAGGCTTGGCGACATCGTGTCACGGATTAACAATGACATTGGTGAAATCCAGCGAATAACCGCAGAAACGGCATTAGCGTTGATCGGCAACGTGTTATTCCTTGGCGGAGCGATCACTATGTTGATTTGGCTGGACGCCGGACTGGCTCTGCTTAGCGCCGTCCTGTTACCACCAAGCGTGTGGATGCTGGTTCGCTATCGTCATCGACTAGAAGGTCGAGTGACAGCGGTGCGTGAACGAAGTGCTGATGTGGGCAGTTTCTTGATCGAAACATTACAAGGCATGAAGTTGGTTGTTACCTCAAATGCGCAGGTTAGAGAGGTTAAGAATTTCCAACAGAAAAATGACGCATTTGTCCGAGCGCTTATGTCAATGCAACGACTAAGCTATCTGTTTGGAGGCTTGCCTGGCTTAATTCTTTCAGGGAGCACGGCGGTGGTGTTTGTAATAGGCGGGCAGCAGGTGATCGATGGGACCATGACCATGGGTACACTGGTCGCATTCATGGCTTACCAGGTTCGTGTCCTGCCTCCGATTCAGGCATTGATGGGACTGTACGCCAATTTAGCAACAGTGCGGGTCTCGCTATCCAGAGTGCATCAACTGCTCGACGCTCAGATAGACGTAGCTGAATTGTCAGATGCCGAGGTCTGTCCAGATGCCCGAGGTGCAATTTCATTGGAAGATGTAACCGTAACCTTTGACCGTGGCGTGGCTGCACTGGATCACGTCACTCTTCATGTTACAGCTGGTGAAGTGCTTGCGGTTGTCGGGCCGAGTGGCGGTGGCAAGTCTACTCTGGCAGACCTGTTACTTCGGTTAATTGATCCAGACACAGGCTGTGTGTGCCTTGATGGTCGTGATGTGCGATCAATCAGTTTTCATGATTTACGTCGACACATCGCTTTGGTCGATCAAGAACCGTTCATTTTTAATGCATCGATAGCCGAAAACATTCGGTATGGTCGGGTCAATGCCAGTGAAGCTGACCTCGCGGCGACGACACGAGCATCTGGCATTGCGGAATTTATTGATCGGTTGCCGGAGCAGTATGACACTGAAATAGGTGAACGAGGTCATATGCTGTCAGCCGGTGAACGTCAGCGTATTGCAATTGCACGAGCTTTTCTCGCGAACCCGGCCGTCCTTGTGATGGATGAGCCGACTGCGGCGCTCGACCCTGTCTCCGCGAGGAAAATCGCAGCAGGCTACGAGGCGGTGATGAAAGGGAGAACGACGATCATTATTTCTCACCACTTTGAATTGGTGCGCAGAGCCGATCGTGTGGTGGTAATCGACGGTGGACGGGTCGTGGAGAGCGGTTCACCTGCAGAGTTGCTTGCGAGAGATAGTGCATTCTCGACTCTCTTTCGGTCGTCAGCGGTCAAAGAGGAGTAACGAATTCCATGCGTGGCGAACGATTCGAGGCGGCCACTGGCCGTTCAGTTCGTGTGGCAGTCGTTGATAGTGGTGTCAATCGGAAGCATCCGCATATTCCATCGGTGTCTGGTGGAGTCGCCATTGATACCGATGGTCGTCAACACCAGGATTATCTAGATCGCTTGGGGCACGGTACTGCTGTGGCCGCCACTATTATTGAAAAGGCTCCGGACATTGAACTATACGCCGTGAAGGTATTTGAGAAAGAACTGGCGACTGGCGGAGATGCCCTAGTTGCAGCTATGGACTGGGCAATCGAGCACCAAATGCAAGTGATTAACCTTAGTCTTGGCACGTCAAACCTGGAGCTTGAAGTGCAATTGCAAGCTGTAGTTGAGCGTGCAATATCTCAGAACGCCATCGTGGTTTCAGCCATTGAAGAAGACGGCACGCGATGGTTTCCCGGTAGTTTATCTGGTGTCGTCCGGGTGGCACTCGACTGGGACTGTCCGAGGAACGAGTACCGATCGGTTATGGCGAGTGATGGACAGACGGTTTTTCGCGCATCAGGTTTCGCGCGTCCGATTCCTGGAGTTCCGCTTGAGCGAAATCTCAAAGGCATTAGTTTTGCAGTGGCGAACTTGACTGGATACCTTGCTCGAGTGGTGGAGCACCACACCGAAGCGTCAATTGATGAAGTCGTGAAGATCCTAGCCACTAATTCTGCTACATACCCCAACCAATCGTGAAGTGTATTCTAATCTAACGATGACGCGTAACGATGCTAGCTTTAAACCTCGGTCAGATTGCCCAAGCCTGCCAGCGTTGATTGCGCCGTTCGACATGTAGGGGTAGTTCGAAGCACTGAGATAATGCTTCATCGGTCAGTGTCGTATTAATCGGACCAGCTGCTTGTACTACACCTCCACGAAGCAGCAGCAAATGAGAAAAGCCAGGAGGAATTTCGTCGACGTGATGAGTGACGAGTATGGTTGGCGGAGTCGTGTCCTTTTCGGCTAAGGATCCTAGCGACGCGATTAACGCTTCACGACCTCCTAGGTCGAGCCCCGCAGTTGGCTCATCTAGTAAAAGCATGCCCGGGTCTGCCATCAGAGCCCGTGCTAGTTCCACACGTTTACGTTCACCTGACGCCAAGGTGCCATAACGCCGGTCGAGTAGATGCTTGCAGCCCACGCGTGTCAGCAAACCAACTGCTTTCTCGTAATCCGCGGTCTTGTAGGTGTGCCACCACGGAGCTAGGGCTCCATGCTTAGCCGTCACTACTACGTCAGTTATCGAAAGACCTGGGCGAATTAGATCGGCAAGCTTGGCACTCGTATAGCCGATTCGAGTTCGCAACGTTCGTACATCGGTAAAGCCGAGAGTTTCTCCAAGCACTTCCACCGTGCCAGTAGAAGGATGCAAGTATAAAGAAGCAACTTCGCAGATCGTGGTCTTGCCTGAGCCATTTGGGCCGAGGAGGATCCAGTGCTCGCTCTTACGAACGGTCCAAGCTACATTACTTAAGATCGGACGACCGTCACGAATTACACTGACACCATTGAGCGCAAGAGCGATATCTGAGGTTGCAGGTATCATCATCGAGATGTAATGAAAATCTGACTTTTATAATCACAAGGCAAAAATTCGCTCAAAGTTCTCATAAAATATTCTTTG
>DODG01000065.1:9134-11427 GCA_003509065.1 Acidobacteriota bacterium | reverse complement strand
CCTGGTTCGATCGGTGCGTCGTCTTATCCCTCACGTGTCATTAAAGGGATGAAAGGACCTGGTCGTATGGGTGGCGATCGCGTGACCGTGCGAAGATTACAAGTTCTCCAGGTTGATACAGAGAACAATATTTTGATTGTTAAGGGCGCGATACCGGGGGCGCCTGGCACATATATCATCGTGCGAAAGGCGATTTACTGAAGCCTGCGAGGGTTTCATCGGTAAAGGAACCTGAGAAGAAATAGTAGGCGAGGCTTAAGATGATGACTCTTGATGTTGTGAACGATCAGAATGAGAAGGTGGGTTCACTCGATCTTGATTCGACCGTGTTTGGTGGTGTGGTGAATACCGGTTTGATTTGGGAATCAGTCGTGCATCAAAATGCCTCAGAACGAACTGGCACGGCTGCAACTAAAACTCGTGGCAAGGTGCGTGGTAGTGGTCGTAAACCTTGGCGTCAGAAAGGCACAGGGCGTGCACGTGTTGGCTCTGTACGCAACCCGCTATGGAGATCAGGCGGGACAGTTTTCGGACCAACTCCTCGTGATTACGGTTATGCCTTGCCCCATAAAATGCAACTGGGTGCGCTTCAGGCCGCATTGAAGCAACAGATTGCTACTAATAGTTTGATTGTCGTGGATCGGTTAGCAATTGAAGAAACTAAGACGAAGGTGGCTGCCGAATTTTTGAAGCGTCTAAATGCAATAGAGAGCACGCTGTTGGTGGATGTCGAGTTCGAAGCGAGTTTAGTATTGGCGGTTAGAAACCTTCCAGGTGTTGACGTGCGAAGAGTAGTTGAACTAACGGCGCGAGATGTCCTTGGCGCTAAACAAGTTGTTGCCACTCGGTCAGCCGTCGAGCGTTTGCAAGTGGTGCTTGGGCGATGAAGTTAACTGAAGTTATTCGGCGTCCACTGATTACTGAGAAGACTAATATCTTGCGTGAAGATGGTCGAACACTTGTTTTTCAAGTAGCAGTTGAGGCGACGAAAATTGAAATTAAGAACGCTGTAGAAAAATTGTTTGAAACGAAAGTTGCGACTGTTCGGACAGCCATTGTTCACGGTAAAACAAAGCGGCAGGGGCGCTTCGTTGGGCAACGTCCGGATTGGAAGAAAGCCTATGTGCGGCTCCGCGAAGGCACGAAGATGCCTGAATTTCTTGAAGGCGCCTAGGTGATCGAAGTTTGTGCAGTGGTGACACGAAAATTTTGATGCTGAACCAATAAATGGTTATGGAACATGCCCATTCGTAAATACAAGCCCACATCGCCCGGCCGACGTTTTCAGACAGTGCAGGTCTTTGATGAAATCACGGCGACGAAGCCCCATAAGCCATTGACGGAGCCACTCCGTCGATCTGGAGGTCGTAATAATGCTGGTCATTTGACCGTGTGGTGGCGTGGGGGTGGGCATAAACGTCTCTACCGTGTGATTGACTTTAAAAGATCTAAGCGTGATATACCGGCGAAGGTGTTGACTATTGAATACGATCCAAATCGGTCTGCTCGGATTGCCTTGGTCGCTTATGCAGACGGTGAAAAATGTTACATATTGCAGCCGGTGGGAACTAAAGTCGGCGATACAATTATTGCTGGTGATAATGTTGATATCTTGCCAGGCAACGCCTTGCCGTTGAAAAATATTCCTCTTGGCACAATGGTCCATAATGTCGAGCTCAGACCAGGTAAGGGTGGACAGATTGCTCGAAGTGCAGGTTCAACTGTTCAAGTTGTAGCGAAGGAGGGTGACTACGTATCCGTCAAGATGCCTTCTGGTGAGGTGAGGAGAATACATCGACAGTGCGTAGCTACGATTGGTCAGGTAGGTAATCTGGAATATGAAAATGTTTCTGATGGCAAGGCCGGTCGAAGCCGTTGGCGTGGTAAACGTCCCCATGTTCGTGGCGTGGCCATGAATCCGGTTGACCATCCACTAGGTGGTGGAGAGGGCAAGGCCGCTGGTGGCCGGCATCCGGTATCGCCTTGGGGTATGCCGACTAAGGGTTACAAAACGCGGAATAATAAGTCTACTGATCGGTTTATCGTACAACGTAGGTCCAAGCGGAGATCTCGTTAGTCTTGGAAGGTTAAGCATGGGAAGATCATTAAAAAAAGGCCCGTTCGTTGATTTGTCGCTGTTAGAAAAGATCGAGATCATGAATCGTGGTGGTGAAAAGAAGGTGATTAAAACGTGGTCACGTCGATCGACTGTTCTTCCAGAAATGGTGAGCCATACGATGGCAGTGCATAACGGACGTAAGTTTATTCCTGTATATGTAACGGAGAATATGGT
>DODG01000065.1:6034-8806 GCA_003509065.1 Acidobacteriota bacterium | reverse complement strand
GGACACAAACTTGGAGAGTTTGCACCGACTAGGACGTTTCGAGGACACACGACCAAAAGCGAGAAAGCTGCTTCCGTAACGTCCAGCAATAGTAGGATTCCGACTCCAACTCCAACAGCGAGTAGCTAAATTATGGTCGAAGCACATGCAACTGCTCGGTATGTCCGTACGTCAGCACAGAAGGCGGGATTAGTGCTCGACATCATTAGAGGACGAGATGTGAATTCCGCGCTAACAACTTTGAGGTTTGCGAAAAAAAGTGTCGCGCGAGACATTGAGAAGGTTTTGAGGTCAGCAATTGCTAATGCTCAACAGCAGGACGGATTTATGGGTGATGTCGATCGATTGTACGTGTCATCCTGTCACGCTAATCAGGGCCCAGGGATGAAACGTGTTCGTCCAGCGCCAATGGGACGAGCATTTCGAGTGGTGAAGCGCACAGCTCATCTAACAGTCCGAGTAGCTGAACGTGAAGTGTTACCGACGAAGAAAAAGGCTTTAAAGAAAAATGACAGCACGGACGACGCTTGAGGTGATGCGCCATGACTAGATGTGAGGACAAATAATGGGTCAAAAAGTACACCCGTACGGGTTTCGGCTTGGCTTTAATAAGACGTGGCGCTCTCGATGGTACGCAGATCGCGATTATGCGAAGCTCTTGCATGAAGATCTAAGCCTTAAGAAAGATCTGAAAGAGAGATTTTCGCATGCAGGCGTGTCCAAGATTGAAATCGAGCGCGCCGCTAACAAGTTAAAGATCGACATTCATACATCTAGGCCTGGAATCATTATTGGGCGTAAGGGAACGGAAGTCGATAAACTCAAGACTGAGATCCAGAAGCGGACTAATCGGGAAGTATTTATTAATATTCAGGAAATTCAAAAACCTGAGTTAGACGCCCAACTGATTGGTGAATCAATCGCTCTCCAGTTGGAGAAGCGCGTTGCCTTCCGTAGGGCGATGAGAAAGGCTGTTGAAGCCGCACTACGGTTTGGCGCACGCGGCATTAAAGTCCGTGTAGCTGGACGGCTAAACGGAGCCGAAATAGCTCGGTCAGAATGGTATCTGCATGGACAACTACCGCTACAGACATTGCGTGCAGACATCGACTATGGTTTTGCTGAAGCTCGGACGACCTATGGACGAATTGGAGTGAAGGTGTGGATGTACAAAGGAGAGCGACTGCAGCCTTTGATTGGTCCTGAGGAAGATTACCGGATACCGGGCAGACCGGCTCGACCGGCTCGACCGGCTCGGAGATAGCGTGATGAGTGGTAAGGGTAGGCAATCATGTTGATGCCGAAAAAAGTTCGTTATAGGAAACAGCAGCGCGGTCGTATGCGTGGGAAGGCATGGCGAGGTTCGTCTGTTTCATTTGGGGACTTTGGCTTAAAAGCTCTGGAACCTTGCTGGTTGACCGATCGACAGATTGAAGCAGCGCGAGTAGCCATGACTCGTTTTATTAAGCGTGGTGGCAAAGTGTGGATTCGAGTATTTCCGGACAAACCGATTACAAAAAAACCCCAGGAAGTTCGTATGGGTAAAGGAAAGGGTAACCCTGAGCAATGGGTGGCTGTCGTGCGCCCGGGGCGAATCTTGTTTGAGATGGAAGGTGTTAAGGAGGACGAGGCACGAGAAGCGATGCGGCGTGCTGCTCAGAAACTGCCAATTCAGACAAAATTTGCCACTCGTTTTGGAGAGAAATCTTCATGACAAAAGTTTCCGAATTGCGTGATCTTGGGTTAGAAGCTCTTCGACAGCGTGAACGTGATATTGAAGATGAAATATTTCAAATGCGCATAAAGAAATCGATGGAACAGTTAGATTCACCTGTGAAGCTGCGCGAAGTTCGCCGCGGTTTAGCACGTGTCAAAACACTATTAAGAGAGCTAGAAAAGCAGGCATAAACAGTCCAATGTCCAAGTCCGAGTGTTTCGTATGAGATATAAGAGCGAGTAATGGCCACAAAATCTGAGGTAACTGGGGTTGTCGTTAGTAGCAAAATGGAGAAGAGCGTCGTGGTCGCCGTTCAGCGGCAAGTCCGACATGCTCTTTATGGAAAAATTCAACGTCGAACGTCAAAATTTGTCGCGCATAACACTGTTGATGACATCAAAGTTGGCGATCGAGTGAGTATTGCTGAGACGCGTCCGTTGAGTCGTCGCAAGCGATGGGTGGTAACTCGAGTAATCGAACGTGCGAAGTGAATTAAGAGCTCAAGTGGAGTCTTACTGATGATTCAGATGCAAACAATTTTAGACGTGGCTGACAATTCTGGAGCTCGTAAGATTTCCGTTATAAACCCCCTTGGTGGTTCAACGGGTCGATCCGCGAGCCTTGGAGATCGTGTCACGGCTTCAGTGAAGGAAGCGACACCAGCTTCAACTGTAAAGAAGGGTCAAGTGGTTAAGGCTGTCATTGTCCGGACAAGTAAAGAATATCGCAGGCGAGATGGCAGTTACATCAGGTTTGATCGTAACGCCGCGGTGCTTATCGATGATCAGGGTGAACCCATTGGCACACGCGTGTTCGGACCCGTCGCGCGTGAATTGCGCGAGCGGAAGTTTATGAAAATCGTATCGTTGGCACAAGAAGTGATATAGCGATCATAAATATTGTGAATAAGGTGAGAGATCGATGGCTCGTGTAGACACGCCAATCAGGAAAAATGACAACGTTCTAGTGGTGACTGGACGCGATCGAGGTAAGCGTGGTCGTGTGTTGCGCATGATCTCGTCAAAAAATCGTTTGGTTGTTGAAGGAGCGAATAT